>QQUD01000532.1 GCA_008501785.1 Chloroflexota bacterium | reverse complement strand
TTACCGGCTGTTCTTCGTAATCGAAAAGCAGCTGCCCGTGCACGTCCTACCTACTGGCAGCAAATTCTCCCAATCGAAAATGTAGGGCGCTTAGTCAGCCCAATTGTTTCTGGGGATCGCGCACGCGGCTATCTTTCATTAATTGGCCCTGCTGACGAACTTGATTTGCTGGACAGTTTGGCAGTTGAACATGGTGCTGCTGCCTGTGCCCTTGAAATGGCAAAAGCCAAAGCCGTCAGCGAAGCCAAAAAAGCATTACGCGGCAATTTTCTCGAAGGTTTATTGGCAGGAACATTGCCTACGAAAGAAATCGAAAGGCTAGAAGGACGATTAGATCATAATACCAAAACGCCTCATGCCGTCATCACAGCAGCATGGGTCAGTGGTGACGCACCCTCCTTACGCCGTTTGGAAACGAGTATCACCTGGCTATTACGCAATCACAACCGCCCCGCATTAGTGCATATTTACGGCGAGACGCATATTTGTATCTTCCAGGCCCTCAAAAATGAAGAAGATTTAGAATCTGCTCTGGAGTTAGGGCGGCGACTCAAAGAAAATACCACAAAAGAATTCCCCGATTCCAGCTTGATTGCCGGATTGAGTGGTCCAGCCATGACGTTAAGCGACTGGCCCAAAATTTATAATGAGGCACTGCAAGCTATGCAGCTTGGTGAACGTCTCCAGCTTGGCGAAGTCGTTGAGTTTGGCAGTTTAGGCGTCTATCAATTACTGGGTCAGCTTGAGGATATTCCAACCGTACGAGAATTTACAGAGCACGTTATTGGCCCTTTGGTTAAATATGACCTTCAGCATCGTAGCAGCCTGGTGCAAACCATCGACTTTTACTTTGCCCATCATGGCAATATCAGCCAAACAGCCGAAGCATTGTTCATCCATCGCAACACCCTGCTCTACCGGCTCGAACGCATCCAAGAGCTAACCAATCACGATCTTAACCAATCCAATATGCGATTGGCATTGCATCTGGCATTAAAGCTTTGGCAGCTTCGTCCAGACAAATAATATACTTTGTGATGTTTTTCACAGTGTCGTATGTACACTTTCTACAAATAAAATGAGTTAGATTCTGGCAAGTTAACCGTAGATTTCAACCCCGTGATTTCCTATACTAAGGGGGACTTGTGCTGAAATGCGCGGTTCAGTGGGAAATAGTGGGAATCAAAGCGGGTGACGTAATTGTTACCCGCTTTGATCGTTTTATGGGCTATTTACACATGGTTCATAATTTCCCAAAAATCGCACTATGGACGATTTGCACACTCTTTTGCTCCCCCTATTGACGAAACCCTTCACAATATGTACAATTCGCACAATCAAAGACATTCATTCTTTGAGCATCTTGACTGTAGTTCATAAGCCCGTACCATCCGTATACTATGGACACTTATTTAAAAGTAGTATCTCTGTTAACAGAGACGTTAGAAAAACTAATGAATTTATCTCTAATTAGCACCCAACTTATTCTTGTCGTCCTTATTATTAGCCTCGTCCTTATTTTACATAAGGATGCAACACCTGTTGGGTAACGCTTGAGATAGCAAGTAGTAGCTTTTTAGAAACCGCCCAACAGGGCGGTTTTTTTTTGCCTGAGTTTATTATGAACATGACTATGATGATGATGGAAACTGAATATCAACAATGTGATTGGTGTGGGAACGGCCGTTCCCCCCAACAGCGATCTCATGCCACAACTGCCCAGGCAACCAACTGTCGTACTCCCAAAGGCAGCAACCCAGAAATTGGATTGCTGCCTTTTTCTTTATCAAAGCAACCAAACTTTTCAGAAGAAGACGGATTGTATTACCCATTGAATAAGGAGAATTTATATGAGTGAGATGAAGACCGGTGGTCAAATTATTTGGGAAAGCCTCATGGCCGAAGGCGTTGAGGTTGTTTTTGGTCTTCCGGGTGGCGCTATCTTGCCCACCTACGACGACCTGGCAAAATATGAATATCCGATCCATCATGTGTTAGTCACACACGAACAAGGTGCGTCACACATGGCAGATGGCTACGCTCGCGCCACAGGCAAGGTCGGCGTTTGCATCGCCACCTCTGGCCCTGGTGCAACCAACCTTATAACCGGGCTGGGCACAGCGTACATGGATTCAACCCCCATCGTCGCTATCACGGGACAAGTTCCCACCTCCCTTTTGGGACGTGACGGCTTCCAAGAAGCTGACGTTCAAGGCGTCAGCCTCCCTGTCACCAAACACAATTATTTGATCACAGACATTAAAGAATTGCCAAATGCCATCAAAGAAGCATTCTACATCGCTAGCACAGGCCGCCCTGGCCCAGTTTTGGTCGATGTCTGCAAAGATGTGCAACAAGCATCCATGCCATTTGAATATCCCAGCAAAGTGGACCTGCCTGGATACAGACCAAACATCAATGCACCAGACCCCGCATCCGTCACACACGCCGCGAAATTGCTCAATGAGGCAACTCAACCCGTGATTGTGGCTGGACAAGGTGTCACCATTGCCCATGCAGAAAAAGAGCTAAAGCAGCTTGCCGAAAAAGCAAACATTCCGGTAGCGACCAGCTTGCTCGGCATCGGCACCTTCCCCGGCACACATCCCCTTTCAATTAGCTGGGGCGGTATGCATGGTGAAGCCTATTGCAACTATGCGCTGCAAGAATGTGATGTTTTGTTTGCGATTGGGGCGCGATTGGATGACCGGCTTACCGGGGCCTTTGCCACATTTGCCCCCAATGCCAAAATTATCCACGTAGACTTGGACCCGGCCGAAATGGGCAAAAACATCACCATCGACACCCCCGTTATTGGCGATGCGCTGCTCACCCTCAAAGATTTGCTGCCACAAATTGAGCCAAATGAGCATCCAGCATGGTTAGCTCAAATTGAAGAGTGGAAAGCAGACACCAACTACCGCGACATTTTAGCGCAAGAAACTGATGAACTGATTGCTCCCTACGTAATGCGAGCCATGTGGCACGCGACTAACGAAGGGGATGCAACGATTGTAACAGACGTTGGTCAGCATCAAATGTGGGAAGCGCAATATTACCAACACACCAAAAAGCGCAGTCTGCTCACGTCAGGCGGCGCAGGCACAATGGGGTATGCATTGCCAGCCGCAATTGGCGCTCAATTTGGCAATCCAGACGAAGAAGTTTGGGTCGTTGCTGGTGACGGCGGTTTCCAAATGACCATGCCTGAACTTTCTACGGTGATGCAAGAAGGGCTACCCATTAAAATCGCGATTATCAACAATGGATTTTTAGGCATGGTACGCCAGTGGCAAGATGTTTTCTACAACAAGCGCCATTCAGGCACGCCGCTGTTCAACCCAGATTTTGTCAAGCTGGCTGAAGCGTTTGGCATTCCCGCCAAAGCAGTAACCAGCAAAGAAGATGCGTTGGATGCCATTAAGGAAGCCCAGGCACACGATGGGCCTTATTTGTTGGACTTCCAGGTTGAAGAGTTTACGAATGTGTATCCGATGGTAACACCCGGTAAGAGCAATGCCGATATGATTCGTCGCCCAGCAACCGCGACAGAAGGAGAAGAATAATGAGTGAGCAATCAGAAGAACGTCGTCACACAATTATTGCCTGGATGGAAGATAAACCTGGTGTTTTGAACCGCGTTGCCGGTTTGTTCCGCCGCCGTAATTTTAATATTGAAAGTTTGGCTGTGGGCCACAGTG
>QQUD01000365.1 GCA_008501785.1 Chloroflexota bacterium | reverse complement strand
TGAAGCGTGTGAACGAAATTGATCGCCATTATCGACGTGGTTTGTTGACTGAGGATGAACAGTATCAGCGCACCATTGAACAATGGACCAATGCCAAAGAACTGGTGGAGAAATCTGTACGAGATGCGATGGACCCAGCTAGCCCGATTGCTGTAATGGCTCTTTCTGGTGCTGGTAAGGGCGGTTTTGGCCCGATTACTCAGTTGGCTGGTATGCGTGGTTTGATGGCGGATCCGAAAGGTCGGATTATCCCGGTTCCGATTCAGTCCAACTTCCGTCAAGGATTAGATACGCTGGAATATTTCATTTCAACGCATGGTGCGCGAAAGGGTTTGGCGGATACGGCGCTGCGTACAGCTGATGCTGGTTATCTAACACGTCGTTTGGTTGACATTGCTCAAGATGTGATCATTATGGCTGATGAGTGTGGTACCAATAAAGGTATTTGGGTACGCCGCTCTGATAACTTTGGTAAACAAACATTTGCTGAACGTTTGCTTGGCCGTGTGGCTGCTGAGCCTGTGATTGCTCCCGAGACTGGTGAAGTGTTGATTCAGGCTGGTGAGTACTTTGACGACGAAACATCAAATCTTATTGATGATTTGGGATTGCCTGAAATCTATGTGCTGTCACCGATGACATGTGAATTACGACGTGGGATTTGTGCAAAATGTTACGGTATTGACTTAGCGCGTGGTAAAGCTGTGGAAATGGGAACGGCCGTTGGTATCGTCGCTGCCCAATCCATTGGTGAACCGGGTACACAGTTGACATTGCGTACTTTCCACAGTGGTGGTACCGCCTCCAAGAGTGGTGACATTACGCAGGGTCTCCCCCGTGTCGAAGAGCTGTTTGAAGCACGTCAGCGTCCTAAGGGTGAAGCTGTCATGACGGAAATTGGCGGTATTGCCGAGATTCGTATGGTTGATGGTGTGCGTCATGTATTCATTACCGAAAACAAATTAGTTGATGATATTTATGACATTCCCGCTGATTGGACTGTGATGGTTGAGAATAATGCTGAGGTTGAACTTGGCGCAGTTCTGGCTGAACAAAATGATGAAGTGATTGCAGCTCGTCATGCTGGACGTGTGGTTCGAGATGGTTCTGATTTGCGTGTGGTATGGGAAAGCGTGGATGAACGTGATTACGACATTCCGGCTGGCATGCGTTTGCTGATTTCAGATGGACAAAATGTTCCTGCCGGTGACCAACTGACAGAAGGTTCGAAGAACCCGCACCGCATTTTAGAGGTGCTTGGACGTGATGCTGTGACGCATTATCTTTTACAGGAAATGCAACAAGTTTATCGTCCGCAGGGTCAGAACATCCATGATAAGCATTTTGAAGTAATCATTCGCAAGATGTTGAGCAAGGTGATGATCTTGTCTTCTGGTGATACGGAAATGTTGCCAGGGATGTTGATTGAATCTGCTAAATTCTTGGAAACGAATGAAGAGATTCTTGAGGAAGGTGGTCAACCGGCAACGGCTGAACCAGTTTTGTTAGGGATTACGAAAGCTGCTTTGAACACGGACAGTTTTTTGTCGGCTGCTTCTTTCCAACATACGATCAAAGTTTTGGCGAGTGCAGCGATTGCTGGTCGCGAAGATGATTTGGTTGGCCTGAAGGAAAATGTCATTATTGGTAAGCTGATTCCGGCGGGTACTGGTTATGGCCTTTACACAAGGGAAGAACCGGTAGAAGAATTGGATATGGATGAGATCGTTGAAGATTTCTTGGGACCGTTGGACTTAAGTGGCGCGCTGATTGATGACAACACGGATGATGAGGTGTTGGCAGCGATTGCAGCTGCGGCAGCTGAGTCTTCAATTGAAGCACCTGAGGGTGAAACAGCACCTGAAGAAAGCGCTGATTGAGTTTGGTAAATTAGTTAATAAAAAGGCCACCTCATCGGTGGCCTTTTTTTATTTAAAAGTCGCGTTTTAGTAGCATATTTGCTAATTCGAATAATGCTGTGCCTGCTTGTCCCTGTGGTTGAGCTGCTTTAAGGTGGGACAATGCATTTTGTGAATGGGTGATCGCGGCTTCTTTTGCATAATCATATGCACCATTTTGATTGAGTAATTTTACAACGTTTGTCACAAATGAATCGTTGGGTTCTTCATTCGCATATAGGGTTTGTATCTCCTGACTTTGTGATAGGCCGTACAAAACAGGAAAGGTCTTTTTCTTGGTTAAGATGTCAGTGGCGGCAGATTTGCCGGTGAGGTTCTCATCTCCCCAAATACCTAAAATATCGTCGATTATTTGGAATGCAAGTCCGAGGGAACGGCCGAATTGGTGATAATGTCTCACAATGTCTGGCTCTGCACCCGCAATGAGTGCGCCGAGTTCGCTGCATAGGGCGAGCAAAACGGCCGTTTTCCCCGTAATCATCGCCACATATTCATCAACGGATACATGATTGCGCGTCTCGAAGTCCATGTCGAAGTGTTGCCCCTGGGTGAGATGCACACATGTTTCGTCAAAGCGACGCAGTGCTTGCACCACAATTTTAGCATCCACGCCACGCTCAATTAGATAATTCATGGACAGATGTGCCAGGGCAAACATGGAATCACCACTGTTGATCGCTTGGTTGATCCCCCAGATTTTCCAGACAGTTTTGCGCCCACGTCTTGTGGGGCTGACATCTTCGATGTCATCATGTATCAGAGAAAAGTTATGCAACAGTTCGATGGCAGCAGCGGCCGGAAGCGCTTGTTCCCACTGTCCGCCAGCAGCTTGTGTGGAAATTAGGCAGGATAACGGCCGTATCCTTTTCCCGCTTTTCACAACGGTGGGGTTCAGCTTGGGATCAGCCCAGCCCATGTGATAATGCATCATGCCATAAAAGGCATCTGGCTTAGATTCCTGATTAACTTGCAAAACCTTTTGCATTTCTTGCTCCAAGGCTGGGAGCATGTCATGAGAGAATTGCTTAAATAAATCCGTCATCTTATTCTAAAACTCCGTAAAAAGATGGGTTTGGGATAAAAATTGAATCGATTTTGAACCACTAGCAAACATGGCGACTCGTAGTTCATCTGTCATTGCTTCAGCTAGTTCAACGACACTCGCGACTCCGCCTGTGTCGGCCGCCCGTAGAAAATGACCGGCTACACCCACTAAGTCAGCGCCAAGTGCGATGCATTTAGCGACATCAATGCCATTGTTGATGCCACCACTGGCAAAAATCGGGAGGGCGGGAGCTGCTTCACGGCAATATTGTAGTGTAACGGCCGTTGGAATTCCCCAATCAATAAATGCACCGGCAATCCGCGCATGGCGTTTCGTTGGTGCGCGGTACATTTCGACCTGACTCCAGGATGTGCCACCCGCACCAGCGACATCGATGGCTGTGACGCCAACCTCAACCAAACGTTTTGCGTCATCTTTTGAAAAGCCCCACCCGACCTCCTTGGCAATCACAGGAACCGGCAATTCACGACAAATGGACTCTACTTTTGATAATAAATCAGCAAAATTACCATCACCTTCTGGTTGAACAGCTTCCTGTAGTGCATTAAAATGAAGAATCAGTGCATCTGCCTCACACATTTCAATGGCTCGTTGACATTCATCAAGACCATACCCATAATTCAACTGCACCGCACCTAGATTAGCAAATAATACAATGTCGGGAGCCACATCACGCACCTGATACGTTTTCGCCAACGAAGGGTCTTCCATGGCAGCACGT
>QQUD01000581.1 GCA_008501785.1 Chloroflexota bacterium | reverse complement strand
GTAGCATGTCCCGAATCATCGCCGTTTAATTCCCAATTGACCAGTCGATTACCGGTATACCCAGCAGGAATGGTTAATTCGACGCAAGTGTTCCAACTGGCTCCGTTACTGAGTTCGCCAAATCCGTCTGTGTCAGCGGTTGCAAATTCAATGACGTTCGGTGGCGTAGTGCTGCAATTAAAATTAACGGCATAACCGACCGAATCTGTCGCATCCTGACCACCAGACAGACAATTCACTTGCCAATTTCCATCGATGGTTGGGAATGTCAGCGTAAAATCGGTGATCCACTCACCCGTTGTTGAACTGTTATACACTTGAAAACAGACTGTTTGTGTGTCCTGGGCCAAGTAGCATTGATCTGTGGCAATTGATGATTGAGCAATGCTCAAGATGCTGAGAGGTGCATCTGGTTGATCTGCAACGGTTAGAGAGGGCATCGGTAAGTCTGCGGCTGTGGATTGTGATGTTCTGTGTATTGCGTTTTGGTCAATGTTTTCCAGGATGTAGGCGAGGCTTGTTTGCGGTCTTATCATCAAATTGAGTAAAAGGGTTAAAAATCCAAATCCTAATGTGAGTGCAACAATGAGAGGTCCGTTGGCATAACGGCGCGACTTCATTTGTTATCTTCCTTTGTTTGCAATTAGTAATGATTGTCCCTCCACAATCCAATTACCATCTTGCAAAACATAAGAGGACACACCTCGGTCATTATAGCATAATTAAAAGTGTCTTAGGGTCTCAGCCATCTTTTTTACCCCTGACCAAATCATCGTCTCATCATGGGCGGCATACCCCAATACAAGGCCGCCACGATTTAACCGGGTTAAGCTGTAATTTGACAAGGGCTGTATGGCAAAGCCATGCTCAGATAACGCTGCCGTAACAGCTTGATCGTCCCACCTTTCTGGCAACCAGGCGAGTAAGTGAATACCAGCAGGAAACGGCCGACCCGTCAACATCCCATCACACAACGCCGCAATCGCCGCAATCGCCGCCTGCTGTCGTTGTGCATAAATGACTCGCAATCGCCGAATATGCCGCGAAAAATGACCCTCCCGCATAAAATCAACCAATGCCATCTGCGTCACCGTACTCGACCCGCGATCAATCACACTTCGCGCCTTCACAAACGCATCACACAGCTGCATCGGCACAATCACATACCCCAATCGAATCGACGGAAACATCACCTTGCTAAATGTGCCCATGTAAATGACTCGCTGCTGCAAATCAAGCCCTTGTAACGATGCCAACGGATGTCCGCTGTACCGGTACTCACTGTCATAATCATCTTCAACAATCCATGCACCCTGCTGTGCCGCCCACGACAATAGCTGGAGGCGCCGCGCCACCGGTAAAGTGCCACCTACCGGATATTGGTGTGACGGGCAAACGTAAATCAGCTTTGCATTGGGTGCGGAGGCAATGCCAGCTTCAACATCCAGTCCATTTTCGTCAACCTGAATCGGACACAAATTTGCGCCCGCTGCCCGAAATGCAACGTGCGCTCCGCTGTAACCTGGATTTTCAACCCAAACTTGATCCCCTGATCCAACAAGCAGTTGTGCCGTCAGATAAAGTGCTTGTTGTGCGCCAGCCGTGATGATCACCTGCTCAGGTACACAATTGACCCGACGTGCAAGGCGACCATGCTCTGCAATCGCTTGCCGCAGTGGTAAATACCCTGCGGGATCACCATAGCCGAGTGATTCAATGTTCGCATTTTGCCAATGGTTGTCGATCAACTTGCGCCACGTTTTGAGTGGAAAGGTATGGGTGTCTGGCATACCGGGACGAAAGAGGCCGTGCTGTTTGGAGGGGATGGAAACGGCCGTTAACCGCTCCCCCCGTTCCGAAAGCACCCCAACCGCTTCGCCAACTGGCTGCGCAACAACATGAGCATCGTCAGGCACACGCAGCAACTTTTCAGGAAGCGCCACCGCAACAAACGTGCCGCGACCCACTTGGCTCTCCAAATAGCCTTCCGCCTTGAGCTGCGCCATCGCCTCCACCACCGTACTGCGCGACAAATCCAGCTCCTCACAAAGCGTGCGCGTCGGCGGCAATCGAGAGCCAGCCAGCAGCACACCATTCAAAATCATATAACGAATCTGATCATAAAGCTGCTGATAAAGTGGCAACCCATCGTCACGATCCAACAATATCCCGGCCAATGAAACAAACGAAGCAATTTTACCCATCAAACACTCCCACATTGGTATGCCCATTTTTGCAAATAATGGCTATTGTAACACAACCAATTTCATCTAAAATAGAATTCACACCGCAAAGAGCGCAGAGTCAGCGGGAGTTTTGCCCCTTGCCCCTTGCCCCTTTGCCCCACCATTTTCAAGGAGACAACAATGGAAACTTTCCCAAAAACTGATTTAAATCGTGTCCGCCGGGTTCCGCAGCGAGGCCAATACGACAAGGAGACAATTTACGCGATTGTAGATGATGCGTTGATTTGCCATGTGGGATTTGTAGAAAACGGCCGTCCGTTTGTGATCCCCACCATCCACGCCCGACAAGGTGACAATATTTTGCTGCACGGCGCAACCACCAGCCGTATGCTAAAACAGATCGCTCGTGGCAGCGACATTTGCATCACGGTTACGCATCTCGATGGACTGGTACTGGCACGCTCTGTTTTCCACCACTCAATGAATTATCGTTCGGCCGTTTTGTTTGGCAAAGGCTACCTGATTGAAGATGCCGATGCCAAAATGGAAGCACTCAAAGTGTTCACCGAAAAGCTGATTCCAGGGCGCTGGGCCAATGCCCGCATTCCCAATGCCAAAGAAACCAAAGCAACCCATATCGTCTCCGTTCCCATCGAGTCCGCCTCGGCCAAAATTCGTGAAGGTGGACCAGGTGACGATGATGAAGATTATGCGCTAGATGTGTGGGCAGGTATTTTGCCAATGCGTACTGTTTTCGGGGGGCTAGAGGCTGATGACAAGCTCAAAGAAGGCGTTCCGCTGCCAGCCTACCTTGAAGATTATGCAAAAAGTCGTGAATAGCCTTTTATTAACACGAATAGGGTGGGAAAACGGATTTTCGACATGGTTCAAAATTAAATGAATGATCTTTACACATTTTGGATGACCACAAGGATCGCCCTACGATTCGACCTTGTGTAAGGGCGGACTCTTGTGGTCGCCCTCTTAGAACAATATTGTAAAGATGATTTTTCTGATACTGAACCATGCCGGATTTTCAAAATAATTACCGTATTTATGGTGAAAAAGAAGCTGCAATGTTTACGGTTTGTAACTGGATGTCAACCATTTCGGAGAGGTTACGGCCGTATCCTCCTGCCATCACCACCCCCACCGGAATCTCCATTTCCTGGCATTTCGACAACACCAATTCATCCCGAAAACCGATGCCCGATTTTGTGAGTGCAAGCCGTCCTAACCGATCGTTCTCATGCACATCAGCCCCAGCCAGGTAAATTGCCAGGTCTGGGCGAGACTGCGCCAGAGCCGAATCCAACGCACCTTCGAGCACATCCAAATACGCTTCATCGCCCGTGCCATCTGGCAAACCCACATCTAAATCACTGGGAATCTTGCGGAAGGGAAAGTTTTTTTCACCGTGAATCGAAAATGTAAAAATAGATGAGTCGCCGGTGGTGATTTCGGCCGTGCCATTGCCCTGATGAACATCACAATCAATCACCAACACATGTTGCACCAAACCTTCTGCTTGCAGCGCTCGTGCCGCCACCACACTATCATTGTAAAGGCAGTACCCCTGCCCATGATCTGAGCAGGCATGGTGCGTGCCGCCCCCTAGCGACAACGCCACGCCATCCCGCAATGCATTGTGGCAAACAGCAATGGTCGCCCCTGCTGTGTATTTAACGCGCTGCACCAGTTCCGGCGACCAAGGCAGCCCAATTCGGCGTACCTCGGCATCAGTCAGCAATCCATTTTCAAACCGATGCAAATAATCTCTGGTGTGCGCTCGCCGTAAATCGACATCAAAAACCGGTTCGGGTGATTGAATGTTTTCAACTGGCACCACATTTGCTGCCAGCACTCGCTGCCGCAGCATCCCATATTTGGCTACTGGAAAACGATGTTCCTCAGGAAGTGGAAATGTGTGTTGATCATAATGAAATATTTTCATAAATTCTTACATTGCCAGGTGGTGAAACCTACAAACCACCTGTATACTTTTATGGTGCAAAGATTGTCTACGACTTTTGTGTTTATTTCAACAACAGATTGGGATGTATCGCAATTTTAGTTTCACCAATGGATTGGGGCTTATCCGATTTGGACCGCTGTTAAAAAAATGGTTGATTCACTATGACACCAAAACCTATCCTTTTTGTTGATCACGCTGCTGCTTTGGGGGGAGCAGAAAAAAGCCTGCTCTTGCTCATGCAGCATCTCGATCGGCAACAATGGCAGCCGCATCTGGCTTGTGTAGAGGGTGAGTTGAGTAAGGCTGCTAGGGCTGTTAACATCCCAACGCACCTCACTCCCTTACCTCGCCTGCGCAGATCAACCAGTTTCATCAAAAACCTGCGGCAAGCGGCAGATGGCATTGCCCAGATCGCCAAAGAAATTGGAGCCGTGTTGCTTCATGCCAACACGGTGCGAGCGGCAATGGTTACGGCCGTTACCGCCCAAAAAACAAATCTCCCCTGCATCTGGCACATGCGCGACTTTTGGCTATCCGAAGCAAAACCCAATCGCCTGTGGCTAGATCGATGGGGCAAACGATGGTTGTGCAATGCATCTACAGCAGTGATTGCAAACTCTCTTGCCGTTGCCACACATCTGCCATGTCCCAAAAAGGTCCATGTTGTACATAACGGTATTGATTTGTCAACGTTTGGGGTAACGCCAGCACTGAGCGCAGCCGAAACGGCCGTTTCTTCCACTTTCCGCCACCGGTTCAACATCCCGCCTGATGCGCCGCTGATTGGCACAGTGGGTCGGCTGCGTCCCTGGAAGGGGCAGGATCGATTCATTCGCATTGCCGCAAAAGTGGCCAAATCCAATCCATCTGCCCGATTCCTCATTGTCGGTGGCTCCCCCTTTCAGGTAAACGATGGGTTTGAAAAGGACCTTCATCAGCTAGCAGCGAAACACAATCTCACCAACCGGATCACTTTTACAGGGCATTTGCCGGATGTGAGGCCTGCGTTGGCAGCATTGGACATTTTTGTCCATGCTGGTGCGCCAGAGCCATTTGGATTGGTGAATGTGGAAGCGATGGCCCTAGGGAAGCCAGTGGTCGCATTTGCACATGGCGCATTGCCAGAAATTGTTGTGCATGAAAAAACGGGCCTGTTGATTTCATCAGAAAATGAAGTGAAATTGGCAGCGGCTGTGACGCAACTCCTCAACCAGCCAGCCAGACGCATTGAAATGGGGAGAAACGGCCGTTTACATGCCGAATCTCACTTCAATATCAAGCGCGTGGCTCATGAGGTTGAAGTCATTTACTCAGAGCTTTTTCATTAACCAATCAGCAAAAAATAATTGCTCTGTTGTTTACTTACAAAGAAACTCATGAAAAAAAATTCATACGTTTTAGATGCACGAACCACAACCGACCATTTTCCAGGCATTGGCCGATATGTCAGCAATTTAGGGCAGGCGATGGCAACGCAGCTATTGCCCAATGAAGAACTACTCTTTCTGCAAAACCCTGGAGAAACTTCCGATCATTGGCAGATGCCAACAACCGCCAATATCAACACAATTGTGATGGAGAAAACCATTTCCCCATTTTCAATTCGCCAACAATGGGCAATTCCGCAGCAGCTACATCAACATCAAGCTACCATGTATCACAGCCCATATTATTTAATGCCTTACCGACCAAAAGTGCCGACGGTTGTCACCATTTATGATTTAATTCCACAGCTATTTCCGCAAACGGTTTCGCTTCAGGCAAGGCTCCTGTCTCGTCTCGCGACACGACTGGCGCTGCGCAGTGCCAACCATATCATTGTCATTTCAGAGACAACACGGCGGGATTTGTTAGCAGCTTTTCCCATACAGCCGGAAAAGGTAACGGCCGTTCCCCTTGCCCCCGATCCCATTTTTCAACCCCAACCTGAATCAACCATTCTTCAAATCCGCCATAAATACAATTTACCTGAGACATATGCGCTTTATTTGGGCAGCAATAAACCGCACAAAAATCTGGTTCGTTTGTTAGAAGCGTGGAAAATCATCATTGACGAGCAAGAGAACCCACCCCAATTAATCATCGCTGGCGCTTGGATTAACCGTTACCCTGAACCCCAGCAAAAAGCAGCCGAATTCGGCATCGAAAACGCTGTGCAATTTTTAGGCCCCATCCCTGAGGCAGATTTGGCTGCACTGTACAGCAGCGCAGCTTTATTTGTTTTTCCCAGCTTGTATGAAGGATTTGGATTACCTGTGATAGAAGCAATGGCATGTGGAACTGCCGTTTCCTGTGCCAATAGTTCCAGCCTGCCAGAGATTGGTAGTGACGCAGCCCATTATTTCGACCCAACGAATGTGCGCGAGATGGCAACAGTTATCGGCCGTTTACTGGCAAATGATTCATTACGGTTTGAATTAGAAGAAAAAGGAAAAACACAGGCACAAAATTTTTCATGGAAAAAAGCAGCCAACAGCACGTTGCAAATCTACCGACACATCACCTAAACCAAACAAAGCGGACCTTTGGGTCCGCTTTGCATTAAAATTATACTCTTCCATTACGTTAGCTAAAATGCTTCCAATACAACTGACACAGATTATAAATCCCCCCTACATTTTCATAAATAGGACGTTGGTTATAGCCCACAAGTCCCTTGCCCCTTAATTTCCATTCAAAGTCTTCCCAACATAATGGACAAGACGTTCTGCAACGGCCGTTTTGCTCTGCAAAGGAATCTCTTCCACCACGCCCGCCGAACTGAGCAGTAGAATCTTGTTCGTGTCCACACCAAAGCCAACGCCCTCATCCGTCACATCATTGACGGCAATAAAATTCAGACCTTTACGCAGGAGTTTGTCGCGACCATATTCAAAAGCATTGTTTGTCTCTGCCGCAAATCCGAGCGAAACCCGTGGATACCCCGTTATTTCACGCTGCTCCTTAACAGCACTGAGAATATCCAGCGTTTTTTCAAGGCCAATAGCCAATCCCCACTTCTCGTCCGTCTTTTTGATCTTTTGCTCAGACTGATTACCAGGGCGGAAATCGGCCACCGCCGCCACCATAAACAGCGCATCCGCATCTTTCACAGCTCCCAGAACAGCGTCCGCCATTTCTGCCGACGTTTCCACCGGCACAGTTTCCACGCCAATTGGCAGCGGCTCTGAAATGGGGCCGTGAATCAGGCAAACTTTTGCACCAGCATCGAGCGCCGCTTGCGCCACCGCTAACCCTTGTTTGCCCGTCGAACGATTACTAATAAACCGCACCGGGTCCAGCGCCTCCCGCGTTGGACCAGTTGACACCACCACCCGGCGACCTTTTAAGCGGCCTTGTTTTGCCAGCGTCAGCCGAATGTGTGCCAGCAACGCCATCGGCTCCAACATGCGACCCAATCCAGACAAGCCTGAAGCCATGCGCCCGGTAGCAGGGCCAGCCATGATAGCACCCCACCCCTTGAGCGTATTCACATTGGCCTGCGTCGATGGATGCACAAACATGCCGCCATCCATTGCCGGCGCAATCAATACAGGGCAGCGGGCCGCCAACGCAGTCACAGTCAGCAAATTATCGGCCATTCCTTGCGCCATTTTTGCCATCGTGTGCGCGGTTGCCGGAGCAATGACCAGCAAATCGGCCGTTTCGCCTAAATTAACATGCTGCACATGCTGGTCAGTCGCCCACATATCCGAAAAAACGTGTCGGCCAGTCACCGACCGAAAAGCTAACGGCGTCACAAACTGCTGCGCCGCTTCCGTCATTATCACATCGACTTCTGCCCCCGCTTGCATTAACTTTGATGCCAGATCAATCGCTTTATAGCAGGCCACAGAGCCGGTCACACCCAGAAGAATGCGTTTGTTTTGTAAAAGTGTTATCGGTTCCATACCCATAGTTTAATTCGTAAATCGCAAAACGTAAATCAAATCGGTATAATCGCACTCCAATAACATCCGTAGCACAAAACGCTGTTTTGTCTAAACCAACCGAAGTTGGTACAAGACCAGCGTCTTGTCCAACGATAACCATTTCAGGAGTGTCTCTTGAGAAGCAGATCACGCGGGCAATCTATCGTTCGTTTAGGCATTGCGGCACTATTATTTTGTGTCTTAAGTTTCTTTCAGTTTGGCAACAGGCAAAATAGCACTGTGCAATTAGCTGTTGCGAAAGGGGGAGCCATGCTGGATATGATCACGATGCCAGAAGTGGCGATCAATCCAGTGAACATGCAATCAATCACACTGGCCGAACCGATCATTCACCAGTGGAATCAAGAAAAGTCACTCGAATTTGTAAATGCAGTGCCGTTGGGATATGGTGAGGCGGCTCCGTGGCGCGATGCAGGATGTACACATAACAGTTGCTCTCATGTGTTGTTTTATAATCACACAGATGGGGGTACAGTCAACGCCATTGTCAATCTGAAATCAAGTGAAGTGGTGGGATCATGGATGGATACGGCCGTTCGCCCTGGCGGCAGCACACACATCCTGTCACGAGCGATGGACATTGCGGCGCGGGATATGGGGGTAACGGCCGTTCTCGGTCAAATCGGTGACGCCGACCCAGCCATGGTCCCCATGTCTGCATGGCTGTCCGACAACGAATGCCGCGATGATTGGTGCGTCGATCTCTCCTTTGTAGACCCCGCAGGCAGCGGGCGCGTCTACCACGTCTTTGTGAACATGACCCGCAACGAAGTGGCCCGCACCTTTTACACTCGTGGGCGCCCCGAACTCGATGTACCCGAGCCAATCATGCAGCGCGGCGCATTCACCAACGGCTGCAACCAGCAGTACGGCTGGGATGTCTGCTGGGAAATGACCGCCCACGACGGTGTTAACTTCTACGACGCCACTTTCAATGGCACCGAAATCTTCTCCAGCGTCAAAATCACCCAAATCGAAGCATGGTATCCAAGCTGGCCCGGCGGCTATCGTGACGAAGTTGGGTTCAGTGCCTCCGTCCCGCCTTTTGATGATACCGAAGTCAATGATTTAGGCAACGGCTTCGAAGTGCGCCAGCTTTTTACCGAATTTACGCGCTGGCCCAACTGCGTCTGCTGCTACCGCTACGAAGAAGTACTGCGCTTTTTTGCTGACGGCACGCTTGAAGCTAACTTTGTCTCACATGGTCCAGGCTGTGATGATTTGTCGGTGTATCGGCCGTTTTGGCGATTCGACCTCGACATCGGCGGCGCAGCCAATGACACAATTTCCATCTGGCAAGACAACATGTGGTTTGTAGCCGAAGAAGAACTGGAGCTGTTCCCATTTTTCAACGACATGGCCCCCAATGGTGACAAAGCAGTTATCAGCAGCAACGATTTACATTACCACGTGCAAATGGATCGTACAGACCCACTTGGATTAGACGAGGCCTACTTCTTCATCCTGCAAGACAACGCAGGCGAAGGAGAAGGTCCCACCTCCACGGGTCCCGGCGACACGTTCCAACCACCACGCCAATGGATTAACGGCGACAATCTCGTCAACGAAGATTTAGTTTACTGGTATGTACCCTTGCTCAAAACGAAAAAGGGCGGCCCCTGGTGGTGTTCGCCAGACCCAGAGCCGGGAGTCAATGAATGTGAAGCCATCTTGCGATTCACCCCTGGCGAAGAACCACATCAACCCACTGCAGAAGAAATCGCCGCCATGCCCACACCAACCATCACACCAACCCCTGCACCAACCAACACACCTGCGCCAACCGCAACACCCCGCCCCATTGAAGGGCAAAGTCCCGAAGAGGTAATTCTCAATGCAGGCTGCGGCGCTTGTCATGCCATTGGCGGAATGGGTGAAGGGGGTAAAGTGGGACCTGATTTATCTGCAATCGGCATCATCGCCGGTGAACGCATTTCGGGCATGAGTACTGCCGACTACCTGCGCGAATCCATTATTGATCCAAATGCGTTTGTTGTGGAGGAATGCCCCAACGGACCGTGTATTGCCAACATCATGCCACGTGACTACACAACAAGGCTCTCGCCAGACCAAATTGAGATCATCATTGCATTTTTATTGGAGCAAGATGGTTCACAACAGCCATTAATCCCGACAATTGGTGATGATGTAACGCCAGTGCCACTACCAAAAGCTGTACCAGCCAATAAAGCAGCTCGCCCACTTGGATTTTCACCGAGCATTTCGTCGCTTTCGATTCAATTGATGTTGATTGGGATTGTGTTTTTGTTGACTTTGTTTATGGTGTGGAAACGGCCGTCTGACTAAAAAAAGGTGAGACGCACTTTCTGAAGTGCGTCTCACCTAAAGCAAGAATGTGTGTTGGAATGAAGGGGAGAGGAGGTTAACGGCCGTTTACCGATTCAAGCGTACCGGAGCCAGAAATGGATTGCTCAATTTGAGGGCGTCCATGATAGGCAACCGTGCCAGACCCACTAATATCGACCGACAACGACTCTTTCGCCCAGACAACAGCCTCACCAGAGCCATTTACATCAATCTCGACATCTTCACTAACTAATTCAGGCGCATCATATTCGCCAGAACCAGAAATGTCTACAACTTGGGAACCAGCCTCACCTTGCGTGGCAACATCCCCTGAACCGCTAATTTTCACCGTCAATGTGTCAACCGAAAGCTCTTCGATGGTCATCTCGCCACTGCCACTAACATCTAAATCCAAATTTTTAGATTCAATGCTTTCAGAAAAAATAGAGCCAGAACCAAATATATCAAGCTGCTCAATATCAGGTGTTGTGATGGTATATTTAATTGGTTTATTGTTTCGTAATGAAACACCATCCTTGGTCCCGATATATAAGATGTCCCCACGCACTTCTGTGGTGAGATATGGCACTATATTATCTTCAGCTTCGATCAGTAGAGAATGATCATCTGCCTGTATCACGGTCATCTCACCAACCCCACTGAGAGATACCCCTTCAAACCGTGAAACTTGACGTTCTTCACTGATCACATCACCAGACCCGGTAACGACGTTACAGCTCGTTAAAACAATGCCAGCCGCGATGAGTAGTAAAAGTATGTATCGCATTTTATTTGCTCCTTTATCAAGTGGTTGCCCACCATAAATAATCTAAATCATTGAATTAGCTTCACCTTACAACATAGGAGCTTAATCAACCTATCCAGACACTAATAAAATGCAATCATTTTTTAGATATGAACGTTATTATTTGATAGGTAAATAGGGAATGGTTCAGAAATCCACATAGTTAACTTGACACTTTGTAACGCGATTTGCTAAATCGCACCGAACGATTTAGCAAATCGTTTTACAAAATTTTCAACTCTCTGCTCTGGCCAGTCTTCGGACCGTGCTAGTTCTCTTTTTCGGTCTTTGACCGTGTATGGATAGTGTGGATAAACGGCCGTTAAACCAAAAAAGGACTCAACATGAAACTCAAAAACAAAGTAGCACTCATCAGCGGTGCAACAAGCGGAATGGGCAAAGGCATCGCCAAAATGTTTGCAAAATAGGGTGCCTCAGTAGTTCTCAGCGGACGCAGCGTAGAGCGCGGCAATCAAATTGTGGATGAAATCAGGCAAGACGGGGGTGAAGCCATATTTATCGCTGCCGATATTTCCAAGGCCGATGAAGTAGAAAATCTCGTGCAGCAGGCAGTCAATAAATACGCCAAAATCAATATCCTGGTTCCCAACGCTGGCATATTAGGCATTGGCTCCGTCACAGAAGTTCCGCTGGAAACATGGAACCAGACCATTGGCACAAACCTCAACGGTGTTTTTTACCTCTACCGTTTCGGGATACCCGAGATGATCAAAGCTGGCGGCGGCCAGATCGTGATTAATGCATCCATCGCCGGATTCAAAGCATTCCCGAATCACCCAGCTTACTGCGCTTCCAAGGGAGCGCTCATATCGCTGACCAGGAACCGGGCTGTTGACTATGCCGAGTACAAAATTCGGGCAAACTGCTTTTGCCCCGGTCCGGTAGACACGCCGCTCATTTGGGATTCTACCAAAGCATTCGCTAAGCCAACAACGGTTGTGCAGGAAGTTGGAAACAAAACGCTGATGAAGCGACTCGGCACACCAGATGACGTTGCCAAGGCGGCGCTGTTCCTCGCCTCGGACGATTCATCATGGATAACAGGGACGGCGCTCACAATTGATGGGGGGATAATGACGGGGCAGTAAAATTGGGGAGGGCGAAGCCTAATATATGTTTTTGTTGGCTTTTTTGTGGGTTGGAAAACGGCCGTCAGACTAATAAATGGTACAATGCAAGCAGAAGAGTCGAACTTGTGACCTCTACTACAAATGTTTTTCTCCTTTAATGACACGGGATTGACAACTTTTTATTCGTCCGTGTAGAAAATTATTTCCAGTCAACGGAAACAGCTATTTCCGTAATAATAATGAAGGCTATAATCGAACTTCTCTTAGAGAATAAGCTGATAAAGGATTTGATGTTAACAGCACAAAAGCTACAAAATTTACTGGAGGAATACTTTAATCTAAGTGAGCTTGAACAGCTCTGCTTCGATTTGGATTTTGAGTACGAAAACATTTCAGGAGAGACTAGAAGGGACAAGGCCCGCAACCTCGTAACATTTACGGAACGTCAGGGGCGTCTACCACAGTTGATTAGCATCTTACAAAAAAACCGACCCCTCGTGAATTGGGACGGTGGACCACCGGATGATTTGCTCTGCCCCTATCGAGGTCTGGCTGCCTTTCGTGAAGAAGACGCCAATATCTTTTTTGGTCGTTCTATACCAACACAACAACTGTTAGAGGCTGTGCAAACAAAACCATTCACTGCCTTGATGGGAGCATCAGGAAGTGGCAAATCTTCTCTTGTATTTGCTGGTTTAGTGCCGAATTTACGTAATAAAGAGGAATGGTTGATCATTGATTTTAGACCAGGAAAGGAACCCATTCAGGCTTTAGCCGCATCCTTACTTCCATTATTAGAATCAAGAATGACTGAAACTGAGCGACTGTTGGAAATCAACAAACTGAGTCAAGGATTGAAAGATGGCGCTTTATCGATGCTGCAAATCATTAATCGCATTTTACTCAAACAAACAAATAAAAACTGTTTATTCTTAATCATAGATCAATTTGAGGAATTATATTCTCAATGTCCCGACACTGAAATACGTCACCGCTTTTTGGATTTACTTCTAGATGCCATCCTGACTGGCGATCAAAAAATACGTGTTTTATTGACCATGCGGGCAGACTTTTTAGGCCAAGGCCTTTCTTACCGACCTTTTGCTGATGCGCTGCAAGATAACCAACAACTTATCGGTCCAATGAACCAAGAAGAGTTGCGACAGGTCATTAAAATGCCGCTAATAGGAAATGAAATTATCTTTGTTGATGGGTTGGTGGACCGTATTTTAGAAGATGTGGGAACTAAAAAAGGGAATTTACCTTTATTGGAGTTTGCACTTACTGCCCTATGGGAACATCAGGAAGATGGTCTATTA
This sequence comes from Chloroflexota bacterium, assembly GCA_008501785.1. The sequence goes on along the minus strand of QQUD01000581.1, from coordinate 778 downwards.
ACTCATAATGCCTATGAAACGGTTGGGAAGGTGGAGGGTGCTTTAGCGGCTCATGCTGAAGCCGAGTTCAAAAAACTAGATAATCAGGAAGCAGAATTGGCCAGGAAAGTATTTGTGCAACTGATTCAGCCGGGTGAAATTGAGGATACACGACGCACAGCTACTCGCGCAGATCTGAGAGACGATGAATGGCAATTGGCCAGTAAATTGGCTGATACCCGCCTGATTGTAACTGGTAGAGGCATTACGAATGAAGAAACTGCCGAAGTTGCACATGAAGCATTGATTCGCGGATGGGCAAGACTGCAAAGTTGGATGGAAGAAGATCGGACCTTTCGAGTTTGGCAAGAGCGTTTGCGTTTTTACATGGAACAATGGCAAGGCAATAACAAAAACAAAGATTTGTTATTACGCAATCCCACATTGACTGAAGCTGCAAATTGGTTGAAAACAAACAAAAATAAATTAAGCGTCTCAGAAATCAACTATATCAATATAAGCATTACCCGACAGAAGAGACTTAGAATTCGGCAAACAGCAATTATCGTTGTGGTTGTTTTAAGTCTATTTGTATATGCTGCTACACAACTAGCGGCGCAGGCGGCGGCGGAGGAGGCGGTGGCGCGGGCGGCGGCGCAGGAGGAATTGCGGGCGGCGCAGGCGGCGGCGCTGGCGGCAGAGGCGGCGGCAGCGCGGGCGGCGGAGGACGTGCGGGCGATACCGGCGGCTCTGGAGGCGGTGCAAGCGGCGGAGGTGGAGGTAGCGCTGGCGGAGGTGG
>QQUD01000415.1 GCA_008501785.1 Chloroflexota bacterium | reverse complement strand
ATACGTCACCGAATTGCACGTTGGGAAGCAGCAAGGAACTGGTACAAAGTCAGACTCTAGCAGCAGTTGATCGGTTTGCTGCTCCATCGCTTTCAACACGTCAGGGATTGTCATTCGTTGCATTGGATTATGCGTGTCGTGCCTCCCGGTGTAAAAGGCGGGTTGGAAATTGATGCCAAAAACGGCCGGGTGCGAGAATCCAAACTTTAAAATCGCACCAATCTCATGATCATTGACACCGCGCTCAATTGCCGGAACCAGCACCACCGGTATTTTGGCGGCGGCCAGCCGCAATTTCCGTTGTGAAATTTAGCGGAATCGTACCTGGTTTGTTGTACTTCACATTGTGTACATATGCTTCGGCATCACCATAAATGTGCGATTCAAATTCGCCATGCTTTGGGCATCGTTTCTTCATAAAAACCTTGTTATCTCGTAACAAAATTTGGGCATCAATCACTTGCTTGCATACAGGACAAATACTTCGTGTTAATTCATAAAACACATAGTCAGCATCCTTTTTTTGCACGGTGTTCTTGGCTTGCATCGGCAGATTTTTATTCATTACATCTCCATGGAAAATCAGTCATTTTGAGTACCTAATGACACGAGTTTCTTATTTGTTAAACATGCCATTGGACGACATACCAACGAATGAAACCCGCATGTTTCTTGTCGAAAACGACTCCCCTTGGACAAAACAGCGTTTTATCCTACGATTTTTAGGACAGCGTACTTTTGTAATATGAATTGTTCTGTAAGCAAGCTCTCGTTGAATGTAAGGAATCTAATTTAAGCAGCGTCGATCCAGTGTGGAGGCATATTCATGAAAAAAAAACGAGTTATATCTGTGAAGGACACTTTTAAGAACAATGTGTTAGCAAATGGAATAAAAGACGAACAGGTAGAAATTTTTGAAGGGGCCTGGTATTTTGATCAAGATGTTGTGGATATGACTTTTCTCGATGTAACAGATCGCACCTTTGTCTGCCCCTACAAAGGAACCTGTTATTGGATTGATTTGCATCTCCCGAATCAGGTATCTAAAAACGTGGCGTTTACATATTTTGATGTCAATCCGGGATATGAGTTTATCCAAAATAAAATAGGTTTTTACGCCGGTAAACGAGAGGCAACTATTCAAGAATCCTCTGAAATAATAGCAGCAGTAAAAATTGACAATTAACGAAAATAAGCTAGGATTTCAGCATCTTAAGTTCTAATTTAGACAATGCAAGAGGTTCGCCGGACTTAGATTGTCAGGTTGGCCTCTTTTTTTATTGAAAGCAACTAAAAAGGGAAAAACAATGAGCGAAAAATTAATGCCTGTAGCCAATGATATGGTTGTGGGTCTAGATTATGTATTGCGTTTTGATGATGGAGAAGAAGTTGACCGTTCTGAAGAGGGGACACCTTTATTCTTTTTGCAAGGTCGTCGCCAGATAATACCAGGACTTGAAGCAGAGTTAGTTGGGATGGTTGCCGGTGATACAAAAAAAGTTACTGTACAACCGGCAGACGGCTATGGTGATTATGATCCTGAAGATAATCAAACTTTACCTCTCGACGCTTTTCCTGAGGATATGGAATTAGAAGTTGGCATGGATTTGTTTGTGCGTGATGCACAATCTAATGAACAGTTTCAAGTATTTGTAAAAGAAATTCATCCCGATTCAGTCTTGCTTGACTTTAACCATCCCCTTGCCGGGAAAACGCTCCATTTTGATGTGAAGGTTGCCTCTGTGCGCGCCGCCACTGATGAAGAATTGGCGCATGGACATGCACACGAACCAGGACATACGCACCACTAGGCCAAGTTTTATTGTCTGGTAGGTAAGCGCATGAAGGTTTATGTTGGTAATCTGTCTTGGAACACGGTAGAAGATACGTTACGCGAGCAGTTTTCTGAATTTGGTGAAGTTGTTTCGGTCAAAATTGTACGTGATCGTGAATCGGGGCGTTCTCGTGGGTTTGGCTTTGTTGAGTTTTCGACAGAGGCAGCGGCGGAAGCGGCGATTGAGGGGATGAATGGGGGGATGGTAGACGGCCGTTCCCTTCGTGTCAATGTTGCCCACCGGCGTGAAGAACGCCATAGCCATCGAAATCGTTAAAAAAGAATGGACCAATTTTTAAAATTGGTCCATTCTTTGTATTTACTAGAAATATCCTAATTTTGTCGCAGAATGTGCTAATTCATTGCGGAATTTTGGATGCGCAATATTGATTAACTCTTGCGCACGTTCACGAATTGTTTTGCCATACAGAGATGCTACCCCATATTCTGTCACCACATAATGCACATCATTGCGTGTTGTCACGACACCTGACCCTTCAGTGAGCATTGGTGTAATACGGCTGATCGTTTCTTTTTTTGCAGTTGACTGCAATGCAATGATTGGCAGACCACCCTTTGAGCGAGCTGCACCGCGAATGAAGTCAACTTGCCCGCCAGCGCCACTGTATAGCCGATGTCCCATCGAATCTGCACAAACCTGACCGGTTAAATCGATTTGCACGGCCGAATTCATGGCAATCATTTTATCGTTTTGGGCAATATTAAACGGGTCGTTGACATAATCAGATGGATGCAGTTCGATGAGTGGATTGTTGTCAATAAAGTCATATAGTTTTTTTGTGCCAAAAAGAAAACCTGCCACAATTTTGCCTGGATGAAATGTTTTGCGGGAGCAGGTAATCACGCCACTTTCGATCATATCAATTACGCCATCTGAAAACAGTTCGGTATGGATACCTAAATCACGATGGTTGCTTAAATTTTTGAGAACGGCATCAGGAATACTGCCGATACCCATTTGCAAGGTTGCGCCATCTGGAATCATACCGGCAATGTGCGCCCCAATTTTTAAGTGAACCTCGGTGCTGCCCCCTTGTGGTGCTTCGGGGATGGGGTAATCAACTTCGACAATATGGTGAAGACGGCTAATATGAATGAAGCTGTCACCCATGGTCCGTGGCATCTGTCGGTTGACTTCGGCAATAATTACTTTTGCTGATTCAGCTGCCGGTTTGGTGGTCCCGACTTCGACACCAAAGCTGCAAAAACCATGTTCGTCGGGCGGGGTGATAGAGATGAGAGCAATATCGATGGGTAGATGCCCATTTTTAAACAAACCTGGAATTTCAGATAAAAAGATAGGCGTAAAATCTGCGCGGCTGTCATGGATGGCTTTGCGTACGTTTTTGCCAATAAAGAGGGCATTGACGCGGAAGCTATCTTTTAATGCTGGGGCAGTATAAGGCGTGTCGGCAAATGTTAAAATATGTGTCAGTTCGACATCGCGTAAATGGGTTGCGTGTTCTGTTAGTCCTTGAGTGAGGGATACAGGGACACCTGCACCACCGCCAATATAGAGACGGTTTCCAGATTTAATAGCGCTGAGTGCGGATGATACATCAGTTACTTTACTTCGGTAGTTGGATTCCCAATTCATAGATCAATAGGCTCCAGTAGTTATTTTGATTCTGGTAGTTGTATAGCGAGTTCTTGTCCCAGTGCAGCCGCAAGGCCTGCATGGGCGAGTTTACCCTGATAGACATTAATGCCACGGGTTAAGGCTGGTTCTTCTTTGACTGCTCCCAAAATGCCGTGGTTGCCGATGGCGAGTAAGTAGTTGATGGCGGCATTGGTGATGGCGTAGCTGGTGGTACGCGCAAAAGCGGCCGTTATGTTAGGAACACAGTGATGGATTACACCCTCTTCGATATAAGTAGCATCACGCAAAGTTGTGGGGCGACTGGTTTCGATACAGCCTCCACCATCAATGGAAAAGTCGACGATGACTGCACCGGGTCTCATACGTCGCACCATGTTGCGGGTGACGACAACTGGTGAGCGGCGTCCTGCGGTTGAGACGGCACCGATTAGCACGTCAGCAAAGGCGGTGACGCGGCGTAGGTTAAATTTGTTGGCGAGCATGGTGGTAATACGGCCGTTTGACATTTCAAAAATGCGCTGTAATTTTCGCATATCTGTATCAAGAACGGTGACTTCTGCACCCATGCCCATAAAGGCCAGGGCAGCATTGGCCCCCAATACACCACCGCCGACAATAACAACTGGTGCAGCCGGAACGCCAGGGATGCCACTCATGAGAATGCCTAACCCGCGCTGTCCACGGGCATGCTGTAAGTCGCTGCGTAAAATTTGTCCGGCAATGATCGGAGCCATGCGTCCGGCCACTTCGCTGGCTTGCACCAAAACGGGCCGTACACAATCTTTATCTTCGATCATTTCGTAGGAAATGGCGGTAATTTCCCGCGCTTCCAATGCTTGTAAAAGGTCTGCTGAGGCAACTGGCAAATGAAAAAATGAGCAGATTGTCTGCTTGGGTCGAAAATGTTCATGTTCAGAGGAAACTGGGCGGGTGATTTTGGCGACGACGTCGGAACGGCCGTAAACTTCAGCGGCCGAATAAACTATCTGTGCGCCAGCCTGCCGGTAATCTTCATCCCGGAAGCCTGCTCCGATGCCTGCATCTCGTTCAACATAAACCGTGTGGCCTGCCTGAACGAGGGCGAGGACACCTGCTGTTGTTAATCCTACGCGGGTTTCCAGATCGCGTACTTCACGCGGTACTCCAAATTCCATACTATTTTGTCCTTCTTATTGTGCTGATGTGAGAAATAATAGATTTTTGTTAACTATTGTAATGGGCAAACGGTTCTGAATTGTGATCTCTCGCTCGTACCCAATCGTACACGACCATGCGGAAAATGTCAGATTCTGTGATGATACCGACCAGTTCGTTTTTACGATTGACGACCGGTAAACCACTTATCATATTTTGCAACATAATGTGGGCGGCTTCCCCAATGGTTGCTTCTTGCGAGACAGTGATAGGGTTTGGGGTCATAAATTCAGTGGTTTTGAGACGGGAGATAATCTGATTCATGTCTGTGGCAGCTAGAGGGGATGCTTGAGACGGCTTTGCGCTGCGAATGTCTCCGTAGGTGACGATGCCAATTAAACGGCCGTTTTCCATCACAGGTAAACGCCGAATGGTGTGTTCCACTAACAACTTATCTGCATCAACCAATGATGTGTCGGGACCAATCGAAATGACATCCCGTGTCATCCAGTCCTTCACTAACTCAAGTCTCATCATAACCTCCTGCGAAAAATAGCTAGTCAGACAGTCAGACAGTCAGCTAGTTAGCTTGGAACCATCCCTGCTGAAGTGCTGAAATGCTTGTTTCCATTTGTGACAATGTGCCATAGTCATGAAATCTCTTTTGTTAAATTGCTATTGGATAATCAATGCCTATTAAAATCAGTGTAGCGAAACAGGTGAATCTTATGGAGTGCCTTATGTAACAGTTCCCGGCTGACATCTGTCATTGTTATAATTAGTGGCTTGAATACCATGTCTGCGCTATGCTTGGCTGATAAACGTATGCATTATAATCGGAGAAAATGAATGGCTGATCTATCCACTACCTACCTGAGCTTGCAATTAAAAAATCCGCTTATTGTCTCTGCTTCAACGCTTTCAGCTTCTGTTGAGAACATAAAAAAAATGGAAGGGGCCGGTGCTGCGGCTGTCATTTTGCCCTCTTTATTTGAAGAACAAATCGAATTGAAAAACTTGGGATTCGACCGCCAAAATCCACCTAATCGGGATACACTGCCTATCGAATTACAGCATATTCCAAGCATGAAGGAATATAATCAGGGAGCATCTGGTTATCTGGCACATATCTATCAGGCCAAAAGAGCTGTCAAAATTCCGATTATTGGCAGCATTAATGGGTTCTATAGTGGTGGATGGGTGAAATATGCGCGTCTGATTGAGGCGGCTGGTGCAGATGCCTTGGAATTGAACATTTATTATCTTGCCGGAAAACCACGGGTTTCTAGTGATGAAGTTGAAAAAATGTATCTTGATCTGGTGCATGACGTCAAGGCAAATGTTAGCATTCCAGTTGCAGTTAAGATTAGTCCATATTTTAGTGCTTTGGGAAATGTTGCTGCACGGTTAGACCAACAAGGCATTGATGGACTGGTGTTTTTCAACCGTTTTTATCAGCCAGATTTTGATATCGAACAACGCACCATTGTTCCAAGTTTAGATTTAAGTTCACCAACTGAACTGCGATTAAGATTGCGCTGGGTAGCGATGTTGTACAATCGGGTGAAAGTGGACTTTGGTGTTACCGGGGGTGTGCATTCTGGTGAAGATTTACTGAAATCAATTATGGCTGGAGCAAAGGTGGTTATGGTTGCCTCCGTTTTATTTGCCAAGGGAATTGACACGATTCAGGAAATATTAGCCGAGGTGAATATGTGGCTAGATGATCATGATCACAACTCGATTCAAGAATTGCTCGGATGTATGAGTCAGTCTGCTTTGGACGATTCGGCTGCGCTGGAACGGGCCAATTATATGAATGTGTTAAGCTCGTTGTAAACGGCCGTTATCTCTCCAATCAACTCTTTCGTATTGATCGTTTTCAATAAGTAGCGACTGGCACCGGCTGCCAGCGCCAATTCGCGTTCTGTTTCGTTGATGTAGGGAGCCAGCACAATAACGGCCGTTTCCAAACCCTTCAAATGAGCGACGACTTTTTTCGTTTGTTTTGGATTGATATTGCGGCCACTGGTGAGGCCAAGGAGGCTGATAACAGCCGTTTCCCCATTCAACGTAAAATCAGGTTGATAGGGTCCCGCATATAAAATCTCCAGGGAGTCTTCCATTGCCAGCCGAATTTTTAAGGCATCCACCACTGGTGAATGTTGATCAAAAATGATTAGTTGGATTGTTTGCATAAGTTTTTTGCCGGTGTAAGTAGTTGATTTAGTTTAGAAACGGCCGTTTGGAACGTCGAGTGATAAAAGTCACCCCATTTTTGTGATATTTGTCATGGTACTGCTTTTACTGTTGCTCATTATGCAAAAGTAGAATTAATAAAAAGATGAAAGTCATATAACAATCATGACGTTCGCCACCCTACAAGCCAAATACAATTAACTACACTTCAATCGAACAAATATGGTATAAAAATTTTGGAGAGAGCATGTTGTCTGTTAAAGAACTAATGACCCCCAACCCAATAACAGTCAGCCCTGACACACCGTTAAGTCAGGTGATGCAGCTCATGCAAAAAGACGGGTTTCGCCAGGTACCCGTTGTGGAAGATGGCGAACTGGTAGGCATTATTACCGATCGTGATGTGAGGCTGGCCGTCAAACTTTCTCCAGATCAACAAGAACATGAAGAACAAAAGAAAAAATTGGCCTTATTGCTTACAAAAGATTTTATGACCCCAGGGCCAGTGACTGTTCCGGTGAGTTTGCCAGCTTACCGGGCCGCTGAAATGCTGCGACTCTATAAATTTGGTGCATTAATTGTGGTAGAAAATGATGAGATTGTGGGGATTATCTCGGTTACAGATTTTTTGAAGTCTTTTACAATGCAGCATCAACGGCCGAGTAATAAGCCAAAAGATCAATCAGCGAATAATTTTGGCTTTCTCCAATCGGGTCGAAATTCCTAACACCGAACAATCAGCTCAGTGGTAGATACAATTTGATTGAAGTTCCCTCACCAACCGCCGACTCTAAAATAAAACTCCCTTTTAACTCTTCCATCCGTGCTTGCATGTTAGAAAGACCGTGACCGATTCGATTTAGACGCGTATTCAGGTCAAACCCTTGACCATCATCACGAATTGTCACTTCCACGTCCAAATGAGTCCGTTTGACTTCAATATAAACTTCAGAAGCTCTGGCATGACGGGCCACATTTGCCAATGCTTCTTGTGTCGTTAAAAAGATTGCGCGTGCTACAGAGGTGGGCAAGCCGCCAAATGACCCTTCAACAGCATTTAAAGTCACCAACACCATTGTGTTTGCCTGAAATTCACGGATCAACCGCGAAAATCCCTGACGTAAATTTCCACTAAACCGATGGGGTCGCAAATCGAGGATAAAATTGCGTATATCACGAATCGTTTCATTCAGACCATTGATAGCTTGGTCTAACATTTGATCTGCTTCGGCAGGGTCTGAAGACAATGCCAGCTTGGTTGACTCTAACGTGAGGCCAACCGCATAAATAGATTGAATAATGCCATCATGTAAATCCATCCCGATGCGAGTGCGCTCTTCCACAATCGCCAGCCGCCCCACTTGCTCATACAGTCGCGCATTTTGGATCGCAATCGCTGCATGTGCAGCTAACAACTCCACAATTTCTTGATCTTCAAGACTGAATTCGTTGGCTCCAATCTTGCTGGTCAAATAAAGATTGCCAAGTACTTCACCCCCACCAATAACTGGTACCCCTAAGAAACTGTCCATTGGGGGATGGTTGTCTGGGAAGCCAACAGATCGTTTGTCTTTTGAGATTTTTGGAATGCGAATGGGCTTGCGTTCATCAAAAATAGCGCCTAATAAACCATATCCTTTAGGCAAATGATCAATAAGAACGGCGTCTTCACGCGGCATGCCACTATAAATGAATGCATCGAGATACCCTTCACTGTTAGGAACACCCAAGGCTGCATATTTCGCATTCATCAAAGAACGCGCTGAATCCACAATTTGTTGCAACACGTTGTCAAGCGATAATTCACCAGCGATGGCCATGGCTGCTTCATTTAACGCGGCCAATTGTGTGTTCCGCTGTTGCAAGGCTTTCTGGTATCCATCACTAACGTCACTAATTGAGGTGCGACGAATGGCTGCCGCTGCATGAGCGGCTAAAAGTTCAACCAGCTTTTGATCAAGGTCACTGAAAATTGTGTCGTCTACTTTGTTAGTTAAAAAAATAGCCCCTTGAATGGCATCCCCTGCTATAATTGGCGTGCCAAGGAAGTTTTTTGGTGAAGTATATTTTGATGACACATTGAAGCTGCTAATTAAATGATTGATTTTTTCTAAACGAACACTACTATGATGAACAAGAATCGTGTTGAAAATTTCTGTGCCATATTTAGGCAAAGGTAGCGCTTCAGGATTGCTTTCGGAAATGCCACTTACAACAAACTGTTTGATGTGGCTGTCGGCATTATACATACCGATGACAACATATTGAGCAGCAATGGTGGACCGGCAAATGTCGGCAATTTGTTGCAGAATCGTGTTAATATCTTCTGTATCAGTGATTGATAAAGTTGCTCGAGCGATAGCGTCAAGCATCTCTCCCAATGATTTTTTATTCGTTAGCATAAATTTGTAATTATCCAGCAGCAGTAACTGTTTGTTCTGAGTATATTTCGACATAAGTATAACGGTGTCATGTTATTTGGACCAACAAGCATAAAAGATAATCTGTTTGTATGAGGTTATAACGGTTGATAAGGAAAGGAGGAGAATATGTCTTCGATAAAAAAGATTATGATTCCACTGGACGGGTCTCCATTATCAGAGATGCCTTTGGTGCCTGCATCTAAATTGGCAAAAGCAATAAATGCTTTGCTCATCTTGCTGCGTGTTCAAGAGCCATCTGCCCTGATGGATGATGAGGCGTTAAAGGGTCAAGTTTCCCAATTGAAGGGGGATGCGGCTCTTAAATACTTGGATGAAGTTGCGCATAAAGAGATGTTGTCAGGTGTTGAACTGGAAAGCATGGTCGTTAATGGTCAGGTGGCTGAATCGATTATTGATAGCGCGGCTGAAAATGATGTTGATTTGATTGTGATGTCTAGTCACGGACGTTCTGGGATTAGTCGGTGGGTGTATGGCAGCGTCGCTGAGAAAGTGCTGCGCCAAGCCCCCTGTGCAACCATCATTCAGCAATCGAAAGCAGATGTCCCCATGTTTTCCAACAAACGGATATTGGTAACGCTTGATGGGTCTGCTTTGGCAGAACGCGTGCTTGAATCGGTGCGTGATATTGCCCAGGCGACAGGTTCGGAGTTGATTTTGCTGCGGGTGACGGGAATGATACAGTTAGCAATAGATTCGGTAGACCCGCTGGTGATGAAACAAGACTTGGATAAGCTGGAAGAACGTGAGCGAATTGAAGCAAAAGAATACTTGGAACGTGTGCAGCACAAGTTATTTGCGTCGGGGCTGACAGTCAAGGTTGAAGTCACAAGTGGTCATGTTGCTGAAACAATTTTGGCATATGCTGAAGAAAATGATGTTGATTTAATTGCGATGTCCAGTTACGGCCGTTCTGGTGTCGGTCGCTGGTTTTATGGCAGTGTGGCTGAAAAAGTGCTGCGTGGCGCTCATAGCGCGATGTTAATCAAGCGTGGGAAGAAAAATTAACCAAGAAAACCATCTTCCTGGAAGTATTTTAGCGATTCAGATTTATCACGAACAACTTCCGGAAAGATAATTTATAAAGGGGTAAAAAATGGTTTCTGCAATTGTGTTGATGAATATTGAACGGAATCGGATTAATGAAGTTGCTGATGCGCTGGTTGAGATTGATGGCGTGTCAGAGGTGTATTCTGTGGCAGGGAAGGTGGATTTGGTGTGCGTGATTCGCGTGCCTACAAATGAGGCGCTTGCGGGTGTTGTCACAGAACGCATGTTGCAAATTGATGGTATTCTTGATTCTGAAACGCTTATCTCGTTCCGTGTGTTTTCCAAACATGATTTAGAAAGCATGTTTTCTGTGGGAATGGAGTAGATGAATTTGAAAACAAGCGCTGCTTATGCCGCTGAATTAGACGCGCAGGATGAATTAGCAGCATTTCGGAACCGGTTTGTAATTGATGATCCTAATTTGATCTATGTTGATGGCAATTCGCTGGGGCGTCTGCCAGCAGCGACGTCTGACCATATTCGGGACGTTGTTGAGCAAAAGTGGGGCAGCCGCCTAATTCGCGGGTGGGGCGAAGGTTGGATTTCGTTGCAAGAGCGAGTGGGTGCCAAAATTGCCCGGTTAATTGGTGCCGCAGATGATGAAGTTGTGGTGGCTGATTCAACTTCTGTCAATTTGTTTAAGCTGGCATTGGCGGCGCTGTTGGCTCAACCTGATCGCCACAAAATTGTGACAGATGATCTCAATTTCCCATCAGATATTTATATTTTGCAGGGGGTGGCGAAGCTGGCAGGACGGCCGATTCAGTTAGAAATTATACCGTCGCCAGATGGCATTCATGGACCAGTTGATGCGCTGCGGGAGGCGATTGATGATGACACGGCGTTGGTAACGCTGTCGCACACAGTTTTTAAGAGCAGCTTTTGTTATGACATGGAGGCTGTGACGGCGATGGCGCATCGAGTAGGAGCCATGATGCTGTGGGATATGAGCCATTCGGTTGGGTCGGTTGTGGGTCGGCTGAATGCGGCTGGGGCAGATTTGGCGGTTGGCTGTACGTATAAATATCTCAATGGTGGTCCCGGTGCGCCTGCATTTTTGTATGTGCGGCGCGATTGGCAGGAGGAGCTAACCAATCCGATTCCTGGTTGGATGGGGCAGCGGGATATGTTTGAGTTTGGGCTGGATTATGAACCGGCTCCAGGGCTGCGCCGCTTTTTGACGGGAACGCCATCTATATTGTCGATTGCAGCAATTGAGCCAGGGGTTGATCTGCTATTGGAAGCTGGAATGGATCGGCTGCGAGCAAAATCAATGGCGCAAACCGAATATTTGCTGAACCTTTTTGATGCCTTTTTGGCACCGCAGGGGTTTCGGTTGGGGTCTCCGCGTGATGCGGCGCAGCGTGGTTCGCATGTGTCGTTTGGGCATGTGGCGGGGTGGCGGATGGCGCAGGCGTTGATTCAGGATGGACATGTGCTGCCTGATTTTCGCAAGCCGAATTTGATTCGTTATGGGCTGGCTCCGATTTATAACAGCTTTATAGATGTGTTTACGGCCGTTTCCCGCCTCCACACTATCGCCACTGAACGCACCTATAAAAAGTATGATGATGTGTTAACGGCCGTAACCTAATTAACCCCAATTTGGAGTTAAAAAGTGGGACACAGATTTTCACAGACTTCGTCGTGAGTTCAGCCGAACGATAAACACAGATCAGATCCAGTTCATTCATAAATTTCTAAGACCTCATCAATCCCTGCAACAATCTGCCTGAGCTAAAATACCCAATGACTTGCTTTGCGGTTAAATGTTGGGCCATTTTTCCACCCCTTGCTGTTTTGTGCCTGTTGATTGTTGCATAACCTGAAATTGTAGACGGCCGTTTCCAAATCCAACCTCCCACTTATTGCCTGTTTGTCTGTTCTATTTGGTAATAAAGAAAAAATAAAGGGTTTCTAAAGAGTACCGCGCTACGGTGATGCTATTAAACACAGTGACCTTTGCAAAGACAAAAACTTTATAGCAAAAAAAGACAAAAGGAGACTCAAATGGATAATGGAAATATGAATAGTGCAACTCGGATGGCGGCATACACGGCCATTAGCGGCGTATTTGTCGGGCTTATCGGTACTGCCCTTTGGGGTGCCTCTGGCACCGATCTTGATTTGGCACTTGCCAATGGCGACCTGCCGGTTTATCTAGCCGCCGCTGGGGAAGCCAGAAATCTGCTGATAGCCAATTTAACCATATGGATTGTCATGGTGCTTCTCATTGGTCTGGCGGGAACGTTGTTGGCTGATTTGTGTGTAAAACGGCCGTTAATAGCCAAACTGGCCAAATTTAGTTTCAGGACAAGCGTCCCTCTGGTTATTGTCGCTTATGTTGCCTGGTTGGCAATCGTGGTACAGATTGCTCCATCCGCTTCGCCAGAAGCTGTTTTTATGGCTGAGGTCATGGGCTGGTTCGCTTCCCGGGCCGATTGGATTGCTACCATTCTCATTCTTGGAACCGGCCCAGCGCTTGTCTCATTGGCCGGACGTGGTGATTGGGTTCCAACATGGCTGGCCCGCTGGGGTTTTGTGGCCTTGTTTGCCGGATTGCTAAACGCTTTTGCTATGCTGACAGGTGGTGCTGGGTTGAGTACATATGGCTTCATAATTATTCCGGTTGGCATGGGGTGGGTGCTTGTAGCTGGTATTGTGGCACTGCGACGCAGCAAGGTTACGCAGCACGGTGAAAAAGCGGTTGAAAGCGCTCACTTATCTGGAATGGAGGCGACTTCACAATGAAACGTTTACTTAAATGGATTGGACGTGTTCTGGGCGTTTTATTGCTGATTATTGTTGCAGCGGTGGGTGTTGTCTATGCCGTCAGCGGCAGTCGCATCAACAAAAGCTACGATGTTGCCGTAGAAACCATTCCCATACCCGATGATGCTGCCGCCATCGCCCACGGCGAACATATTGCCCAAACGCGCGGCTGCACAGATTGTCATGGCGCAGACATGGCGGGCGGCATTTTGTTAAACGATCCCATGTTAGCAACCATCTATGTTTCCAACTTAACATCGGGTCAGGGCGGCAGCGGCGCTGATTACAGTAATGAAGATTATCTTCGCGCCCTGCGGCACGGGGTCGGGCAAGATGGCAAAGCGTTGTGGATTATGCCTTCCCATGAATCTTATTACTTGAGCGATGAGGATACGGGCGCATTAATTGCTTATCTAAAAACAGTGTCACCAATTGATAGGGAACATGGGGAAAACCGCGCCGGCCCACTGGCTCGCGTCATGCTTCTTGCCGGCGTTTTGCCATTGCTGCCAGTAGAACTAATCGACCATGCTGCCCCGCGTCCCGCCGCCCCGGCAGTAGGCTTAACGGCCGAATATGGTACCTATCTGGGCGTTAGCTGCGCCGGTTGCCATGGTGCAGAGCTTGCCGGTGGCCCCGTCCCCGGCGCGCCTCCCGGAATCATAGCGCCCAATTTAACCGTCAGCGGTGAATTACAGAACTGGACAGAAGAAGAGTTCACACAGTTGTTGCGAACCGGCATAACGCCTACAGGCCGAGAAATGGGGTCCTGGATGCCCATCGGCAGCACAAAGCATTTTACCGATGAAGAAATTTCGGCCATCTGGCTCTATTTGCAAGATATGCCGCCCGTAGAAATTAGTGAACAGTAAGGGGGAAATGATGAGCAAGCGTGAATATATGGCCTACTTGCTGCGCCTGTGGCGTGAAAATCGTGATGGCTCTTGGCGCGCCTTGCTGGAAAATCCCAATACGAAAGAACGGGTGGCCTTTGCCAATTTGAATGAGTTAGTTGAATTTTTGGAAAACAAAACGGGCGAAACCGTTACGGTTCCCCAAGTAAATGAATGAAGTAAAACCAGATTGGTTCACTCTCCAAGATTGAACCAATCTAAACTTATTTATTTACAAGATGGGCAATGAGTGAGTCGAGGGTGTGGGAGTTAACGGCCGTTTCCACCTCAATCATTAAACTTGGAGGCAGTTCTGCCACCAGTTCCTCCAATAATTCTTGGGCATTTGCCAGCGTAAACGCACCAATTGCTGCATGTTGTACGGAAAAAGTGAGCAACAATGCCGCCTGCTGTAGGTTCCCGGAGATCATCTCCAACTTAGCGACATCTACGAGAACACCA
>QQUD01000542.1 GCA_008501785.1 Chloroflexota bacterium | reverse complement strand
TGCTGTAAGAATCGGTGCTTCCTGTTTTAACTCAAACGAAGACGCAGCCGTTTGCTCCCACGTCACTGGAAAATGAGGAATATCGTTTGTTTTCACCAATGCTGCCAGCATTGATGCAGTTTCTGTTGATGAGAAAAGAGCCAACGTTGTCTCTGTTTCTTGCCAGTGGGTTAAATAGTGAAAGATGGCAGGTAGGTGAAACGGCCGTTTCTGCCACAGCTCAAAAGCTGAAGCGGTATGCAACTGCTTCAGCAGTCGCCGCCACCACCACCGTTCACGCGCATCGCCACGGTGCAGTGCCAATGTCAAGCAGGCCAGCATCTCGGCTTCATCAGAAAACAGGACGGCCGCTGCGTTTGAGGGAAGCCACCCCTTTTCAGGACGAGCAGCCTGGCTCAATTGCTGTGTCAACTGTTGGCGCACGGCCGTCTCCCACTGGCTGCGAACGCGCACGGCCTCGTTTGCTGCCATCTGCCCCGGCAAGGGGTCTGTCAAATGGTGCACGAGAAAGATAGCGGTTGGGGGGAGGGAAAACGGCCGTATCTCAGCACTGCTAAGTAAGTGGCTCACACGCAAGCGAGCATGCATTGCCTCTTGGACGCCGTGCATCGTCAGCCGACCAATATGAATTCCTCCATAACACCTATCATTCCACATAACCATACCTCGAGTTGGACAATTATTCTATTGGCCCAAGGCCCCCATATGCTGGAATCTCAATTCCTGTCAATCCATAAAGCTGATTGGTAGGTATGGGGCTTTCGGCTATGATAGAGACTTCAATTGAGTATATGCCATGTTCTTCTGGGGCACCTTGAATAAAAGCTGCCAATGATAGAGCATTACTACGTTGAATAGTTCGGTCAGATGTCCATGCCATTTGTGCTAATTCTGAATTGATTCTCCCAGAAATCCAGGTAGTTTTGCCTAAATGCATCTGAATATCAAACGATTGATACGTCATAGATGGCGTTCTAGCGTTTCTCACTTGTCTGCGAGAACGCAATATTTCCCCATCAACCCCAGAGACAAACGTTCCCATTTGCTTTGGATTTCCAATATCGGATCGTTCAAAACCAACGAAATTATTACCATCAGAAATACCAACGCATAGGTCAGAATCTGTTGTAATATCTGTTGCAGATACTAAAATACGAACAACATACGTTTGATTGTTTTTTAAAAGATTTGATGGAGTTAAAGGAACACTAAATATTTTTTCCCAATTATTATTACCTTGGCCAAAATCCAATCGAGTTTCAATGCGATGATCCTTCTCCTCATCTCCATCTGCATATAAACGCAGTGAATGCTGACGCGCTTTTCCAAAGGTGGCATTCTCATTAAGCCAAGGAGCTGTTAACAGTCGATGGCAGATAAGTTTTGCACCATAACCGTTTGATATAATGTTGTTGTTAACGGTGAGCTGCCCCGTCATGGTGCCACCAGATTTGTTAATCTTTGCTTTTTCCAGGCGTTCAATTTCGGCCGTTGCTTCGTTCCATTCCTTGGCAAGCGCCAGGTCGCCAGATTTTTTGGTTTTGGCTTTGAATGACATGAATATCTCCTTTTAATTGAGGTAGTGTGTGCGGCAATTCGTTGTTTGTGTTTACCTTGTCCTAATTACGTTATGAAAAATGGAAGAAATTCCACCGGTTAATGTTGAAACGGCCGTTTCCTAAAAACGGAAGATGGCCTGAGGTAAATATCAGGTAATCCGGTGCAGAGGCTGTTTCATTCTCCCTCACTTGATAAAGCATGATAGCTTCTCTCTGAGTTTCGCCTTTGTCTTGGTTTGAGCCTTCGTCCTGATCTAGATCGATAGACGAGAATTGCTGGGCAGTTTGCAGCAGGTAGTTGAGCTGCACCCCTTCTAGAAAATATGGTTTTTTGGGAATAGGTATTTCTTTGAAAAAGGTAGCGGTGCGAATACCGGGCATGACGCCCACATTTAATTGTAAGAGGCCAGCCGGAGGCAGGTAGCGGAAAAAGTTGATTGCTCTCATGGAAAGAACCGAGCCTGGGCTTTTTCGAATGAATTCACTAATCTGCTCTTGAAACTGAAAAAAGACAGCTTCTGCCTCGGCGCGCAGGCGATCACCACTTTGAAGCGGCCAGTTATTTGAGATAGTTGGCTGTGTGACCCTGCGTCGCACAGCCCAATTATCAACAAAGCGAATGCCGCTCTTGCTCAGGTAAACCAAAGCCAACGGAATTTCACAGGCAGTTAATCCCAATGCGTCTACACCGCCATACTGACTAAACGCTGATTGCTGGTCCTGCTTTTGAAACGGGTTAATGGCGAACGCGGTCTTTGCTTCTGTGCCGAAACAAATGTGAGCCAGCAAGTTTCTTAACCGAGAAAGTCGTTGTGGATCGTTATCATTCTTCTTTGTTAAGTCTGCCAACTGTTTCTTGCTTTTAGCGCTCAAACCAGCCACTTTGCTGGCATCCCAGGGCACAAGATCAAAGGCGACCATCTCAACCGCATACCGGCGACCACAGCCTGCTTGTGCATTGGGTCCAACAATATTGTGCTTTGGTGCCTGCCCTTCATATCCTGAGGCTGACGACATGACGAGAACGTAGATATAAAGTTCATTATCTTTTTCTGTTGTTTCTCTGGTCTGTTTTTCGCAGCTAGCAAATAGGCCATTTGAGGATGCTTCCACAGGAGTTGTCCGGTCTAGTTGCAGTTCAATTCCTGGCTCAGCGACGGAAAGAGCCTGCCCTTTTTTGTTCAAGGCCAAACCCGGCACAATATTAACGGTGAATGGTTTATCTTTTTCCCCAGATTCTTTGACCCACAATCCATTTACAATCCCAGTTCCAACTGCCTGCCCGAGATGATCATGCTGCTGACGGTTAGCGATTTGGTCAGCTTTGAGGGCCTCGGCGGTGAGGAGACGGCCGTTAAAATAATGCGTATTTTTCACACCACCTGAGAGAACAGGTGTTAACAAATCAGTTTTCATCGATCTCACCTCCTTTTCTTATACACGAACCAAATGTGCCAGTTGATTCACAATCGAATTTGTTATCCTGGGTACAGCTTGTAATTGAGATACAGCCGTAAATGACCCGATTCTTTCACGATAGGCAATAATATTCCTGGCAAGTGCAACGCCAATTCCCGGCAGCGAACTTAACTCCTCTTCCGTTGCTGTGTTGATGTCTACACGTTGGTCTAATTTGCCAGCTAATCCCTCTCCAAAAGCACTGATTTCCACCATAAAACTCCGTGAAATCGGTAATGGCGTGATAAGATTCCAATCATCATTCACTGGTCCTCCATTCAAAATGTCAGCAAGACGTTCAAACCGTAAAATTGGCTGTGTAATCATGACCTCAATGCCATCAGTTTTTTCGTTACCAGTGTGGCTAAATTTAACAACTTGAAACACAGGGGGTGCAATGTACGGATATTCAAATGGCTGATCGATATAGGTGGCCAATGCTTCATCAACAATAGTCCCCTTGACAATATAAGTAATCCCCTCAAAACCCAATGCATTAAATAAGGAGAATTTGAGGCGGTAACGTCCCTCGTCAAATTGTTCTGCTTCTAAGTCATTGTATGTATTTGCAACTTTCTCACCATCCGCTTTAAAATGACCAGCGGCGACAATTGCATAATCGCCAGCGGGTGCATGGACAAAGCTGCCTGTGCTGCTGTCAGGCATTGGCTCAACTACCCAACTTCCCGAACGGAAACGCAAGATTTCTCCACCAGCTGGGGCTGCGTCACTCACCTCTTTAAGATTGCTGATGCGGAGTTGGTCGAAACGGACGGCGTCACCATCGGCAACGGCCGTTCCCACATCCTTAATTTGATGCCCCCCCACGCTCCAATTAGCTGTCAATGGGCGCGATCCATTTTCATGTAAATACTGTTTATGATCATCATTGTCTAAGCCATTGAGTTCGCTATGATTTGTTATTGCTGCTGACAAAGTTTCTGTAACCCATTCTCCATTATCCGTATCATCTCCCTTTTGGAACCGCAAAATCTGTCCATCATCGGGAGCCGCAGCATTTACATCCTTTAGATTGCTCATGCGCAGTTGATCAAAGCGGACGGCATCTCCTGGGTCCTCGGCCGTTCCCAAATCCTTAATCTGATTATCATCTGCACTCCAGTCGCCTTTCAAAGGACGATCACCGCTTGCAAGTAAATATTGTGGATGATCATCATCCGTTAGGCCGCGCAAATGGCCATGTTCAGCCACCTTCTGAGTTAGACAAAACAGCTCCTGTTGCAAACGACTGGGAACTAAAATCGGTCGATCACAATTGTCAATCGTCAGGCTTCCTTCCTCAATTTCACCAGACGCATCTAATTTAAACTGAATGCAGGCCAGCAGAAGACACTTTTTATTTTCATCACCTTCATTAGGAACAAGTTGTGGTGAAATTTTTGTTGTCCAAATGGTCAGCAGCGTTTGTACAATATCACAGGCATTTTTCTCAAAGAGTACAAATGATTTCTCATCAAGTGATGGCTGCTCTCCAGGCAGTTTTTCAACAAGTTTAATGAGGGCATTGCTGTCATCTTTAAACAGTTGAAGCTCTCTGTCCGGCTGAGTGGGTGAAACAGGCGTGCCGCGAAATCCAGGTTGGGTAGGAATATCAGGAGGGTTGATTCCAGGAAGTTCTGGTAAGTCAATCGGGCCTGGGAAAGGGCCTGGGAAAAGCCTTGGCTTTGGCTTAACGTTAATACGCCCCAGCAATTCCCCAAAGTATCGAATGGTTGCTTCGCCTAGCTGATCGGGCCGCTCAGTTGATAACTCAACCAAATAGGATTCTTGAATTCGGGAAGGTTTTTGCGAATCGGTGATAGGTGCGCATGCTTGGCCAGCAACCGGCTTGTCATCTGTGGGCTTTTCCTTGTAACAAAGCTTCACATATATCTCGTAGTTTCCATTTTCATCAGCGTTGAGCGACTTTCCTTTTGTCCAATCATTAAGAGAGGCACACAAATCTTTGTTGACCCAAATTGTTTCACCACGGGGGCTAACGGCAAACCCTTTTGTAACCCGAATCTGCGATAAATCATCTTCAGCTTCATCAAAATATTCTTCTACATGGAGGCCAGAAACAGTGCCATACCCATGAAGCAGTTGATTATGTTGCTGGTGATGCCACTCTGCGTGATCTTGTTCTTGCCGGAAATCATCAACACCCAATACCATGCCGTATGTATAGTTGACCCGTTTGCTTCGCATCTCAGATGCGTTTTCGTTGGTTTCTGTTGTCACGTCATCCATCGTGTCCTTCCTTTTTATTTAGAGAGATGGCAAATAACCCAGTTGGTCTCGATCCGAAACCAGTCGTTCATTTACGTTCATTGGGTATGCGGCTGGCAAAAATCCTTCGGCCAGATGATCTCGTCCAAGCATAAATTGTCGATAACCGCTGGTGTGCGCAAGGGTGGTATCTATGCCTACCTTTGCCAAACCAACACGAAATCCGTCTAGATAGCGTTGAATTGTGAAAGCTGTGTGTGCTGGTTTTTCAAGGTTGACAATGTGATTTACCATTTTCATCTGCTCTGAAGACAGATTTTCGGGAATCAGTACGGAAAAGCGGTGTGCCACATCATCATTATTTTCATCTTGGCCGCTTGCTTTTTGTTCCTGAAAGCTTTCTATGATGCGAATCGTAGACGGCCGTTTTAACACATACGCATACAGCAACTCTTCAAAAGCTGATTCTGTTGTTGCCGGTGTTGGTGCCGGTAATCCGAAATAGGCTAAATGGGCGGTGACGGGTGAATCAGGTGTGACCGACGCCTCTTTGAAATATTGCAAAATTTGTTCCAGGCAAGGGTCTAAAAATAAGTGCAAAGCAAACTGAATACCTTTCACCGTACCACGACGTTTGTACAAAATGCGCGCAAACCGAATAAACAAACGCCGCCGATCTACCCGTTTTGACTCATCTTGGCTACTTTGTTTGGCACCTGTTTCAGCGTGCGTTTCTTGAACTTTTGCCCACATGGGATCCATCATGAAACCCAACCAACCAGCCAACCATTCTAAAGCCTCTGGCGGTGTACTGCGCGGATCAAAAAAGCTGTGCGCGGTTGCAATTCTTCCCTCAATCTCAGTGTAAATCCCCTCCATATTGGCTAACATACGCTCTATAAAAGAGGCCGAAGATTGTTCTCGAAGAAATACCGACGGCAAATAATGCCGTGGGTATGAAAATCGAGGATAGTACGCACGCAAGGTGAATAGTTGAGGCGTAACACGGCCGTTTCCGGCAAACTCTATCTTTATCTGCAAGTAGCGACCATGCGCTTGTTGAAACAGGAGTTCCCAGGTCCCGGTTCTGTTGTCTACTGTTGATTGTCCAGCAAATGGTTGATGCAAAGGAATTTCTGAACCGGCTTGTCGCAAATAAAGGTCTGGCTCTCGCGAAAAAGAAATGGAATTAATCAGCTCGCGATCGTTATGGGAACGTGTCAAAATGGTAACGGCCGATTCCGATGGAATACACGCTTCTAAAAACAGGCGATGCCAGACACAATCGCGTTCTCGCCCATCAAGAACAGGCGTGAGTAAAGTTGCCTGAGTAAGAAAACGGGGCTGATCCAGTGTCCGAACTTGTAACCAGCGTACCGCATCATCATTGTCTGGCGTTGTGCCAACCACATCATAAAAGACATTTCCCGTTTGTTCATCATATACCAATGCTCGTCCGCCAAAAAAGTGCAGCGGCAAATAATCGGCCGCGACAGAAAGAGAAATAGGAGTCGTCTTGATATTCAGATTAAATGCAATCGCCTGATTACCATTTTGTTCAACGGCCACTAATCGATTGAGCTTGGGCAAATAAGCAATATCGTGGGCAATTACCGAAACGGTTTTTTCCACCTTCTTTTCACCAATTTCGGTCACATTCAAATCACCTTGCAAAGGAATGGGGTCAGCCAATTGTTGGTTTAATCGATAATGATAGAGATGAGATACTTCTGCGTCTTTTGGACTATCCAAAATTAAAACCGATGAATCAGGCAAACCAACAATACTAACTGGGCTAATTGCCGCTACAGGGTAGCCTGCAGGAAAGGTGTTTTTTGGTTGAATAACGGAATCTCCGCCAATCGGTTTGAAGTCGGATAAGGCTTCATCCTCAATTGTTTGCATGGGAGAAGATTCCGAAATGATTTCAAACTTATCGTTTAATCCCCAGTAAACATGTTGCCCCTGATCTTGATTTTTGCGACCCAAAATCCACACGCCACCATTTGGGGCTGCTGTGATGTCAATTGGTTCAAAATCAACCCCTTTGGGGAATTGAAACAGGGTAGGCTCGCCCCCGGCATGCAAATCAAACAGATAAACCCCATGTTGGTTAACACTGCCCACCACCAAATAGTGATGTTTTGTGACAGCCAACCCGGCCAAATCGGGCATCAGCGGGTTTTTTGGGACAATTGGCACAAATGCTCCTGCTGATTTAGTCGGTGCAGGAGGAGTTGATGGTTTCCAAAATAGCTCAGGTTTTTTTGTGCCTGAAGGTTGCCAATAGAGACATTGACGATCATGGCTAATCCAATACCAATTGCCAAACCGATCCACATCGCTGCCACGGCGAACGGTTCTTGGATCCAGAACAACATCCCGCTGGCTTCGAGGAAATCGTGCCAACACGGGTTTGAGCTGAATGCTGTTTGAATGGCGATTCCAACAAACACTGTTATGTTTGGAGTCATTTACGTCATCTTCAAAACAGTAAGCCCAATCATCTCGCCCATGGAAAAGATGAAATCGCGTTCCGTTAACATCCACTAGCATTTACTCCGAATAATTGGAATGGGAATCGGACGGGCTGGTGTTCCGCCACCCGAACCATCCCCACCGCCAACAATATCTGCCAACGACTCAGCCTCCCCTTCACGCACGGCTAATTCAGCCAGCAACGGTAACTGTATGCCGCTAAAATCGTAATAGTCACGATCAACGGTTGATTCCACCCCCATTAAAATTGAATCGACGTAAGCAACACCGGCAACTCTTGTGGCAACCGCTTCTAAATCTTTTTTGAGCAGCCGCCAATTCAGTGGCCACCCTTCTTCGTCACGCCCCCCAGGGCGAATCGCCGAGAGATAGGTGTTGAGTCGTTTATTAACAGCGTCGATGACATCATCCCGGTAATGACCATCTTGAATGACAATGCCTACAGAAATATTGACTGCTACATAGGCAGGCCCCAAAATGTGAATTTCGGTCGTGATAAGTCTTCGCTCATCTAAATAGTTGCAAATTGTGCTGAGGAAGAGACGATCTGGTGTGGGCCATAACGGCCGTTTTCCATCAACCCTCGGAATCACCATCACCGTAACAGCCCCTGGCTTCTCCGTTTCTGGGTTAAACGGGTCAAACAGTGGTAATATTTCAATGCGTGCCACATCAACCCCTGGTGTTTGTTTGGCAATATCCCTAAAATCTTGTTTGGTGACAGGGCGCTCTCGATGACGAAGCTGTGCGGGAATACGTTGTTCTCCGGCAACAGCCGTTTCCCCATCATCGCCACCTGTCGTTGGCAGCGGATTGCTAATCTTGAAGCCGCTTTGAAGGCGTACATCGGCACTCTTGTTAATTGCCCCAATCGCAACATTCCCTTCCGTTCCGCCCCCATATTCATAGCTGGCTCGAATACGACGACCTCGTTTGGGGCGTACCCCATGCGGTATGCCATTCCCAAACTGAATCTTGCCCGATTCTGGATCAAGTGTAAAAACCTGGTCGGTAAAATCGGCCGTTAACAAATCGTCTACCATTCGCCAAAGCTGCCACGAATTGTTGTCGTCTTCTACTTCTAGCCGTAACGAACTGGCCACCACAGGCGTTTGCGACAAAAGCAAGGATTGATCGGGTTCTCCATTCCCCCAACCCAGCAGCTCATTTTTGACGGAAACAGCATGCGTAACCCGAGCCGCATTAATGTCCATCCAGGCCAATCGTGCTTGCACCGTCCCCCGCTGCGCAGATTCTGTTTCCTCTTGCTTTATTCGCATACGTATCCAGGTCACCAACCGATCTTGCACTTCTAAATCTTCTATCATCGGTGGAAAATCACCACTCCCTTCCTGCATTGGTTCTGGGAATTCCCATGTATTCAGCTTTTTAAGTTCGGGTAAAATGACTTTGACGATGCCATTGTCTGTCAAAACATTTGGCTGCTGCACCGGCAAGCGTGAATAATTGGCAGACATTTCGGCCGTCACCTCAATCGCGTTTTCATCCACATTGGGTATTTCAAATATCAATTCTGGCATTTTTTCACGTACAGCCGTTCGCCCTGCGGGTTGCAAAGCAGGGATGGCATTGCTCAGCGCAGGCACAATGCCAATCGACAAGGTTTTATCGGCAATCTTTTCACGAACTTGTGTTGGCTCAACATTTTTAGGCGCCAATAGTGCGATGTAAAGAGCGCCATCCACCGTATCGGCAGTTATATCTATCATAGGGTCTGGATTGCCGATAGAAGGCTGTGTCATCACGGCCGTTTCATAAAAAGCAGGCTTACCAGATGGATTTGTCGACGATTCGCTTGATTCATTCGCCACGCGCATCGCAGTTAATAACGCTTCGTACCGAAACTCATAATCTTTATAACGTTCGTCTTGGATGGAAATCGGCCGTTTATAATAAACTTGCGCCGCAAGTGGCAAAACGGTGACGGGGTCTCGGGTTATAAAGTTAGTTTTTCCGGCGGCTACCTCGATGCCCTTGTCAAGCTGTAACGCATCTAATGAGCCACGATCCTTTTGAATAACAATAAATCCCGATGAAGCGGTAGGGGGCTGCAATGGAATACCCAATATTTGTAAAAATTTAAGCCGGTTTAATTCGGGAATACGGCCAGATCGATAAATGAGACTATCAGTCAAAAAAGCAAATAGCTGCACAATGGTAATGCCAGGGTCACTTTCTACATTATAATTTGTCCACTCTGGCGTGTGGGCAGGGATGCGACGTTTTGCTTCATCGAGGAGCTGTTCATAATTACGGTCATCAATTATGGGTAATTCCAATGGCATATGGTTATCCCTCAAGCTCAAAACTCAGCCCCAATCTTTCTAATGATTGAGTGGCTATTAATCGAAACAAAATAGAAATGTTGATCAACCGCAAATTATTTGGATCGGCGGAAACGATTAATTCTTCAACTTTGACGCGTGGCTCCCAACGCCTAATGGCTTCATTAATTTGTTCTTGAATTAGTTTTCTCGTGGCAACTGTGTTGGGTTCAAAGAGGAATTGACGCAAACCACAACCAAACTCTTCACGCATGAGCCGTTCACCCGGTTCGGTCAGTAAAATGAGCCGAATGGATTCGCGCACGTTTTGTTCACCAACAGCCCAAGCAAGACGGCCGTCTGCACCAACTCGAGGTGGAAATCCTAAACCCTGACCAAATAGTTTGTTGTTGTTCATCAGTTTTTTCCCTTTAAGCTGGGCAGTGGAAAACATGCTATGAAGTAGGGCAGCCAGCGGAATATCTGGTCTAAAAGTGTGACGATAATCATCAATAAAATCAGTGCGCAGATAGTGATGATTGGAATGGATAGGGAGCAAATTAAACCGAAGCTGACACCACCGCCTTCAGCACAAGACCCTTCTTTGGGTTCTGGCAATGATTTGTGTAAAGGCCAGGGCAAAACAGAGCGGACCAGGTCGCCTAATGTCAAGTCGCCAACGCGTTCCATTTGACAGGCAAGGATGTCTGAAACGACGAAGGCGGTATTTTTGTTGAATTTGCTTAACCCGGTTGGTGACGTGTCGGTGGGTAGGGAGATGCGGATTGGTCGGGCTGGGGCGTCTGGATCGAAGAAGCTGGCGAGTTGAAACGGCCGTGTTGGTTCACTCATCACAATAGGGTCATCTTCTATGCAGTTGGGGCGCTCAAAAACACATCGGATGATGTACCAGCCAGGGGCTGACATGTCTACGGCTGATTGGGCAACCGCAAATGGCAGGGGAGGTGTGTTTGGGGGCTTTTTTGTTGCTTTGAGCGCGTTTTTTACTTGTGTTTCTAGCAAGCTGTCTCCAGACGGTGTCTGTGCGTTTGGTGATGAGGGTTGGGTGATGAGAGAGGAAACGGCCGTTAACCGAAACCGGAACCCCGGCCAAAAAGCAGACCCACTATTTTCGGCATATGTGCGAGTACTGCTTTCAAGTCGTCGCCGGTTCTCTTTTGAAGCAATAGCCGCTAACGCAGCAGCCAACGTAATATTTTCCGAATCGTCTATAAACCTGCTTAAATTCAGCGTCTGCCACAAAGTATGATTCGCCGACCCAATTGGCAAGCCGCTTTGCGGGTTCTTCCCAACCACAACCGCCCAAATGTCAGGCAAATATTTCTCCAAATAATTGGCAAACTCAAGCAAAATAACCCACGAACTCATTTGAATTGAGTCTCTTGTTTGTGTTTGTACATTTTTGTTATTTTCTTTAATTATCTTGGCTATATTTTCAATTTCTTCCGCATCAGTTGATTCTCCCTGAGCCTCTAATTCCTCTGCTACCTCGTCTTCTATTTGTTCCCTGTTTGTACTATATTTTGCTTTTACTTGATTCCATTGATCTTTCAAAGAGCGCCAGGGCTGGGCAATGGTGGATTGAAACAGAGAGAATCGTGGGTCAGGTACATCGTCTGCTCCATCAGCCGCTTTCTGATGAATAGCCGCGCCGATATAAGCTTCTCGTTTGGCAACTGGAATGACCCCAGATAGAAGTCGCCGGGAAAATGCTCCTGATTCTTGATAAGTGATGCCAAATAAGGGTAATTGTTCTTCCCCCAGCGCAAACGTTTGGGTTATGGCTGAACCGGTTGTACCCAATTTTTGCCATTCATTTTGCGTGGGCTTTTGCACAAAGGCATATTCATCAAACTGATGAAGGTTATTAGCGTCGGGTTCCGGGTCGTCCTGTTGGGGGATCAAACGGCGAATGACGTAGGTTGCCTGTTCTCCCATATTGTTATCAAAAATCCGATCTGGTAAGCCAGAGAGGCGACAAACAAGACAAGCCGTAATTAAGTAATAGCGCTGGTGGGCTGGTTGGTACAGTTTGAGTTGCCCACTGGGTATGATCATATCATTTTGGATAGAGGGCGTGATCTGCTCGCCATCGGCCAAGGCTGCCAACCCGAGGCGTAAGCGATGTAGCCGCTGCGCAAAACCCGGCAGCGAGTCCACCGGGATTGGATCAGCTTGTGGCCCTCGCCAGGTTTCTGGCATTGCTTCCCATTCACGCAGTCGATCTGGCGAGTGTGCAACCGTCTGCATGTACTCTTCCATAAAGTTGTCACTGGTAAAGCGCAAAATATAAGGTTGGTGGAAGCGAGCCTGGCTGCCATTTTGGCTGCCAAATTGGCCTGAGGAATGCTGCTGCCAAAAGGGAGCTGGAGCTGTCCATTGAACAGAAGGGATACTCATTTTTTCACCAAATATTGCCAGCGCCTGGCGTATATGAAGCGCTGATTACACTATTGCTTATGATTGTGTCTGCTTGTACAACGCCGCTAAACCGCGACATACCGGCGTCTACTGTCACCATCCCGGCTGAAACCGCTACCTGACTGGCATTGATTGTAACTTTTGCGGAGGCGTTGACTGTAATTCCACTTGTTTCTAACTTCACAGAATTGCCATTGCTATCTATGATTTCAACACCGCCCGGTCCATCTTTTAACGCAATGCGCTGACCACCTGGCGTTTCTAATGTCATTTGCTCCTGCCCGCTGCTGTCGTCTAGCGTTATTTTGACACCATTGCGGGAGCGAATTGATTTGATGTTGTTTTCGCCACCGCTACCCACCGATTCTGGTGGGGCATCTTGGCCATTCCACAACATCCCGACAACGTAAGGACGGCGCGGGTCTCCGGCCTCAAAGACGATCAACACTTCATCATTGACATCGGGGATAAACCAACTGCCTCGATTATTACCGGCCATGAGTGTTGCCATCCGTGCCCACACGTCATAACCTGCACCGCTGTTATCGGGCGACCAGGGCAAGGTAACTTTGACCCGCCCCTGGCGATCTGGGTCAGATATATCTGTAACTTGGGCGGGGAACACACCATAGTAACGCTTTCGTTCCGCAGCCAAATCGAGTTGTGCCAACAGATCCATTTATCCTCCAATCCCGGCCCGTTCCACTTCAAAAAAGGTTCGATAGCCATCAAAACGGTCAAATGTATGCCGCACAAGGGTGACATCGTAACGGCCGTTAAAAAGTGGCCCAATTGAGCTGATTTCTACTTTGCAGCCAACACGAATATCTGGATTGCCGTCGGCGGTGCCAGTTCCTGTCAGAAAGCGGCGGGCACGATTTCGGTAGCGCGTTTGGGCCATGCTCAACGCTTCGGCTGAGGAAAGGGGAACGGCCGTTACCAACCGCTCATGCCGTTCAGCCAGCTTTTGGGCTAACAGAGTACTCCCCCCTTGATAACCATTTAATTCGCCCGATATAGTGCTTTCATTTGCCTCTTCATCAATCGCTTGTTTACTGGCAATGTCCCAGCCGTTAACCCTTACAGATGAACGTTGGTGCGCTAAGTCTGCCAAAATTGAAAATTCGTACAGATTCCCTTTATAAATGAGCGTGACATCACCTGCATCTCGTTGATTTCTGCTTTGAAAGTGAACTGTTTGATCATCGATCCACACTTCTGCATCTACAGATGCGGCACGCTCTCGTAAAAAAGCCAGGTCACTTTGATTTAGCTGCGTCAAAACGGGATAAGTGGGTCCATCCACATCCACGGCAGCTCTTAATCCATGTTGAGTAGCAATTGCCTGCACAACATCCTCATCACTGCTGTCTTCAAAAGTTCTTGTTCGTCGCTCCATCCGTAAATCTTGGAAGCGGTCCTCTGCCAGAATTGTAACTTCTGGCGGCTGCTGTTGGGGGTAGTGAGCCTCAATGCCAATGATACGGCCGTTAAAAACACGCTTTGCAATGTCAGGAGGCCCCATTGTCACCTCAAACTTTTTGCCAAAATCCACCAACTCTGGGGCAAATAAAGGGAACGGTCGAGCATCTCTCGGTGCCCAATTGTTAAATCGTGCTTCGCATCGATATAAACCGGCCTTGCTTTCCTCCACCAATAAGGAAGTAAGCAGTGTGTCTCCCAAACCGTTTTTTAAATCGCCATCAATGCTGATTAATGGATGAGATGAATAGTAGGGTACTCCGTTCATGGTGCTCATCATTTAATCTGCCCAAATGCGCCGAATTCGTTTTTGATTTCGTTGTTGAATTTGAATGATTTCTTCAGGTCTTAACGGCCGTTTTCGCTCCGTTTCAGAACGCACGTCTGGTTGCTCTGGTTGTATCGGGGGCTGGTCCATGACCACTTCAAATTCATCAATAACAATGCTCATTTTTTCTCTCCATCATT
>QQUD01000700.1 GCA_008501785.1 Chloroflexota bacterium | reverse complement strand
AATTGCCCGGGCGATTTCATTGCCCACGCCAAATGCGCGCCTTGCGGAATCCCCTGCATCCCCCTTCAATATAGCATAGTACACCTCCCGCAGCCGACCGTCCCCAAGCACCGCCGTATCCGCCGGACTATCCCCCAATTGCAGCAGCCGCAACAGCGCTTCAGCAAATGCGTCGTCCCAGCGAGCGAGTGCAAACCCCTGCGGGAGCGGGCCGCTTTTGGGCTTTCGGATGGCACCAGAGGCGCTTTCCATCTCAATTGCCAGTTCGGTCATCACTCTCGTATCCAGGGAGACAAACACTCCCAGGAGGGGATTGTCCGGCGAAGCCGTGGGTGTCCCCGCTTCCACCGGCATCGACATGGCGCAGCACAAGTATTGACTGCTGTCGTACACATATCTTTTACCATCCAATATAGCTTCCTTGGCCCCGTTCACGATGGCCACCACAGTGGGTTCGTACACCGCAGGGGCGCAGCGAAGCGGCTCGGTAACCCGGAAAAGTTGCACCCCCTTCACCCCAGTTTCCACCATGCCATCCTCGCTGACCCTGTTTTCAATGAGTTGTTTTATTTGTTGTTTGCTCATGCAACGAGTGTAGCATTACAAAACGTACAATTCAACCATAATGATACAATTAGGCATGTTTTTGTGATTATTTCGCCTAGATATACTCAACTTTGAGAATTATAGTTATTCCAGACGGGAAAAACACCTGTCGCATAAATAAACAACCGTCGCTAGCAGGAGCATTAAAATGGAAAACAACAATCATTCCAGCAGCACTCCAGCTAAGCATGCAAAACAAGGAGTTTGAACAATGACTACTCAAAACAATTTTGGACCAAAAGGCTGGACACCGGAGCGACTCAGCACCCTCGCAGGCAAGACATACCTCATCACCGGCGCTAACAGCGGTACAGGATTTGAGGCATCGAAGATACTTCTGTCCAATGGGGCAAAAGTGGTGATGTTAAACCGAAACCCCCAAAAATCAGCAGACGCCATCGCGGCTTTGAAACAAAAGCTTGGTAACAATGCAGACGTGTCATTTATACGTATGGACCTGGCGGAAATGGCTTCTGTACGAAAAGCAGCAGAAGAGGTACTGAAGAAGATTTCTCGTATCGATGCGCTCATCTGCAACGGGGCCATCGCCCAAGTGCCCAGGCAACAGTTCACTGTGGACGGCTTTGAAAGCCAGCTTGGCGTGAACCACTATGGTCATTTCTTACTACAAGGTTTGCTCTACCCACGAATTGAAGAATCGAAGGGACGTATCGTGGTTGTAGGCAGTGAAGGTTATAAAATGGGCATCAAAACAATCCAGTTTGACGATATGAACTGGGATAAGAACTACCACCAAAATAATACATACTGTCATAGTAAATTAGCTCAGCTCATGTGTGTCTATGAATTACAGGACAGATTGAAAAAAGCAGGCAAGACCGATGTAAAAGTTTATGCCTGTCACCCAGGTTCCTCCGCCACATCATTGATTACAACCAGCGGTAATCTTATGACCAGGATATCCTTCGGTTTGATGTCCCTGTCTCCATTGGTGCAATCAGCAGAAAAAGGTTCCTATCCTGAAGTCATGTGTGCCACAGAAGAAAACCTGGACCAGCGTGGTTATTATGGTCCTACAGGCTTAATGGACTGGGTTGGTCCGGTTGGTGATTGCGTAATAGAACCACATGCCTTGGATAAACCTGTAGCAGAAAAGCTTTGGACTTTGTCGGAAAAAGAAACTGGGATCAAGTGGGATTTTTAAATCGGGAAATCAAGACAAAAAGAGAAACGGCCGTTTACTCAAACTACACACAACCAATTTACCACCAAGCCGTTGGTGTGAAATTGGTACTGCGTTCGACTACAGATGTTACGATCTCGAATTTCTTATATTTCACTCCCTGGTAAGTGATGGAGCACAGCATTCTTTACTTCTGCTTCTGAAATTTTCATTCAATCTCACCAATTTTCTACAAACTAACACCCTCATAACCGGCATAGTGGGTCAATTATTCAGATTATCAAAACGCCCAACTAGCCCTGTCCGGTTTATGCTTTGTTAGGGCGCGATTCTTCCGACTTTGCCAAAGCAAGTGTATGACCTGCCCGTACACGGCGACTAGACCGACAAACGGTGCGGGTTAAATTAACTGTTCCACTAGCAAAATCATGGCACGGTTTGGTAGCTGGGCCAAAGAAGAGTTTGAGGCTGAATTGAGTAAGTGCTTTTTGGTTTTGCAGAAACCAAAGAACACGGCTGTTTTATCGTGATAAAATGACCTCCCTTATTTATTAAATCTTGGACCTTGTAGCAAGTTTGCCCCTAATAGTGATTGATTTACAGTCATTATTGTAATACAATAGTAATACTATTGTATTACATAGATTCCTGATCAAATTGAGGTATAATTTGAGCCAATCAAGCAAAGGAAATTCACCAATCCCATTCCGAGCGCCACGAGACGTCTTGGAACAACTGGTTGCTTTAAGGGCGAAATGGGGAGTTAATAGAAGCCAAGCCATAATCCGTTGTATTCAACATGCTTGGTATTTCGAAATAGGATATCGCAACGCGGGTTACGTCAAATCTGTAGAAAGTGACAAACAATTGGGCAAAATGCCTAAAACCGAATAAACATGATAATGGAACAGCGCGTCAATAGAATTGACCAAGTGATTGGTCTACTTGAAAATGAGATTGGCTATTCGAATCCATTGGGTGTTGTCGAAAAAGAATATGCGTTTGTTAAAGGTAACGGGAAAAAATGGATCGCTGATGCCTTAGCGTTCGGTGACCCAAGCCGACTAGATATATCTACAGCGTGTATTGCAGTTGAATGGGTGGATAGCAATAGAACGGAAGCCCAAATCATTGGCTCTCTCCGTTATGTTGGTGTCCCTATTGTTCTACTAGTTTCGCCTGATGGCGTACGCTACACCTATGTCCCCACAGATGAGAATAAGCAAGTACATCCATCTGAGCATTGGACTTATGATAAGCTGCGCGAAAATTTACTCCATCACAAACGCGAACTGGAGCCAAAATTCCTTCTAAAAGCAAA
The DNA here is from genome assembly GCA_008501785.1 of Chloroflexota bacterium. The sequence continues at coordinate 11,397 of QQUD01000700.1, read as the reverse complement.
ACGCGCTGGGTATCAAATGTCTTTTTTTGCATTAGACCCATCGCTTGAAATTTTTGCAAGACAAGCAACGCAGAAAACACTGGTCGAGCAGTTTACTTTTGCAATAGCTTCTGTGCCGAAATCAATAAGAAAAAAACACCCAGCAGAAGTTACTACCTTAGCAATCTGGGTATTAGCAGCACGTATTTTACAAGACAAGTTGATAGATTATGAAGACTTGCAAAGTCGAAACCCTCTCCATCTTCTTAGAGCGTTAAAAATTAGATATAAATCGTATTTTCATGGGTTAGAAGCCGTACTTTCTGTTGTTGGTAATGATACACTTGATGCGCTTTATACTGGTTTACTCGGCGATTTTACATTCCGTAGCTTGACAAACGATATGCTTGCCTATTTCTACGAAAACACTTTGGTGGATGATGAGTTAAAGCAAGCGTTAGGGATATTTTATACTCCAAGACATTTGACTGAGCGAATTCTAAAAAGGCTTCCTCTGGAAGATTTAGCACCTGAACATCGTACAGTCTTTGACGGGTCAAGTGGATCGGGGAATTTCTTGTTATCAGCATACGATCGTTTGGAAAGCTTGCTACCAGTTCAGTGGCCCCTAAGAAAAAAACATAATTATTTACTTCGTCATCTGATAGGTATGGATATTGACAGCTTTGCAACAGAAGTAGCAAAACTCTCATTACTCCATTATGATTTACCCGCTGGCAATAGCTGGAAAATTGAACATGGTGATTTTCTTGAGATACAAATTGACCAATTAGATTCAACAGTTAATATAGTTGTCACAAACCCTCCTTTTCAAAAGAAAAGCATTAAAAAGAGAGAACAATTAGCAGCAACAATACTTCAAAAATATCTTGATATACTGCCACAGGGAGGTTTATTAGGAATTGTTCTTCCCCTTACAATGCTTGATGCTGCGCATTCAATTGCAGCAAGGCAGCAACTCCTAGACCAGTGTTGTGTTTTAGAAGTTTGGCATTTACATCAAGGGGTAGTCCCTACATGGTCAAGTGCAACTGCTGTAATCTTAGCTAGGAAAATCCCTCAAAATCTCCATAGCAAAAGACCCTGCTTCGTTCGAATAAATGAAATCGTTGGAACTGATAGAGTTCAATTCCAAAAAGATGATATTCCAACTTCTTCCTACATTGTGCCACAATCTAAATGGATGCAGGACTTAAAGTATCGGATGACCAGTTCTCCGATTGATTCTATATTGGATAAGCTGGATCGTGAATTCAATAAGATACGCGATGTTGCTCCTATTTGGAATGGCGTAAAACCAGGAAGTAAAGCCCGTGCCACTCATTTCCACAAAGATAAAACGGTCGAGCACAACCGCAAAGTATTGTATACAAATATTAAGGCGATTTTGGAACCTTATCGGATTAACTGGAAATCACAGGATATTTGTTACATAAAATACCCAGGCGAACTTGAAAGATCACGAACAGAAAGCCACTTCGATCACGCAAGCAAAGTGATCATGAATGCAACACGAAATGCCGGTGGTCGTTGGCGATTTTTCGCGGCAGTCGATACGAACAAAATAATTCCGACGGAAAATTTTCACTATTCGTTCCCAATTAAAGATCGCGTAACATCACAGCAGGTAGCTGCGGTTTTAAATAGCCCTGTAGCTAATGCATGGTATGCTTCAAAATCTGGTGGACGCGATGTAAGTAATAGGTTGCTTAATAACCTACCTTTCCCAAAGTTTACGGATGAACAACGCGAACAGATTGAGATGCTTGTCAACAAGTTAACTGAATTAAAGCGTGGCACTCAAGTTGTCGCTGACCTTAAAATCATGCGAAATATCGTTAAAGAGTTAGACCAGATAGTATTTGATGCTTACGGACTCACGATTGAACAGCAAGTAGAAATCAACAATTGGTTTAACCTTTCACCTCGTCCTAGACCCGGCATTGAATGGAGCAATTTACCTTTTTCTGCCCCCCAAACAGGTAAATTATTGCCTCAGTATGAAAAAAATCATGAACAGGTAGTAAGCGGAACAGTTATCAGCATTCACCCAGCTACTAATACTATGCATATTGAGATAGACAATGTTAAATACCAAATACCGATTCCAAGTAATGCGCCAGGTTGGATGTTAGCACCAAATGCCATGTTTGATGCTGTTATATCAGGAAGGATAACTGACCAATCTTCTATTAAGCAGCTTGCTTGGTTAGATTTCGAGCTTACTGGATATGGATACCTATCAAATGATGATTTACTAGCGAAGATTAAAGGTGCCTGGGCTGAAAAGACCAGTTTTGGATAAGCTATTAGTATGACAATAGATGTGAATTTTTTAGATGTTGGTCAAGGTGACACGACGATTATAGTGTTACCAGATAAGCAAAGTGCGATTGTAGTTGACTGTTTCACAAATGCAGCACAGGAGTTTATCGAAATAAATCGAATAAATTCTGTTCCATTTACGATTTTGACGCATTCTGATTACGATCACTGCTCTCATATCGTCAGCTTGATACAGAACCACCTTGACACGACCTTTGTCTTTAGTCCTGATTCTTTGAAATTAATTCAAGACCATACTGAGCAAAGGAAGATACTGCGTAGATTAGCAAAACTGATCGAAAAACATGATCTTCAAATTCTAGGTGCAATTGCGGGAACATCTATCGGCTTACAGGATGTTCAAATTGATGTGCTTCACCCCAGTGAAGCCGATATGATAGTTGCATTAAGCAAAGGGAAAACTGGGAATACTAATGATGCTTCGACGCTTCTTCGAGTTACCTATGCTGACAAGCGAGTGCTTTTGACTGGTGATTTAGGAAAAAAGGGGTGGGCGGCAGTTGTTAAGCGAGGAGTAGATTTATCAGCAGATATTTTAAAGTTCCCACATCATGGTGCTTACTTCAAGGCGACTGGAAATGGGTCCCTTCAATCTATTCTTAATGCAATAAACCCGGTGTTTGCAGCAATCTCGGTTGGAACAAAAAACACTTATAATCACCCACGTAATGAAGTCCTTGCAATTCTTGACGCTCAGAAGATTCATTACAGGTGTACTCAGGCAACTCCTAACTGCTACCCAGGACTAGTGGTATCGGAACAGTTAAAGTGTGCTGGGACTATGGGAGTTCAGATCTCCGAGACAGGAATAACCACCTCCTTTGATAATCCAGTCGGTGTATGTGGACGAGTTACTGCTAAATATCTCTAAATATCTCAACATAAACAAACCATTCTACCTATTTATTAACCTGACTCGTTGTGTGATCTGTCTCGATAAATCAACTCTTCTAAATATTCAGAAAATTATATCTTGTGTCCAAGTCTGGGTCACGCAGCATCACTCTTCGGGACCAATCAGACCTTCTTTTACGGCATAGAGCGCCATTTGCGTTCTGTTGGACAGGTGCAGCTTGCCTAAAATATGGCTAATGTGTACGCGCACGGTGCCTTCACTAATAGAAAGCTGCTCGGCAATCACCGAATTGGAGAGGCCTCGCGCAACCAACCTCAGGACGCTCATTTCTCGTTTGGTGAGGGGGTCTTTTGTGGGGGGCAGTGCTTGGGGCTGGCTTAATTCACGAATGAGTTTACGGGCAATGGTGGGGTGCAGCGATGATTCGCCCCGATACACATCATGAATGGCCTTGAGCAGTGCATCGGGTGATGTGTCTTTGAGCAAATAGCCAGTTGCCCCTGCTTTCACGGCTGGGAACACTTTTTCATCATCGGCAAAGCTGGTAATGACTAAGATGCGGGCATCCGGGTTATCTTCTTTAATGTGGCCGATGGCTGTTAATCCGTCCATGTTGGGCATGATCAAATCCAGCAGAATGACGTCGGGCTGTAATTGACGTGCCTTTTCGACAGCCTCCAGGCCATCTTCTGCTTCGCCCACCAATTCAAGCTCGGGTTTCGTTTCAATGAGATAAGTAAAGCCGCGTCGCACAACGGGATGGTCATCGACAACCAAAATGCGAATGGGGTTTTCGTGAGAGATCATAGTTTGTTTCCTCAGTGCGGTTTTGAACCGTTCTTGTTTGCATCGGGAATGGTTGGGTGAAAGGCAAGGCAAGCTTTTACGGCCGTTCCCCGACCAAGCTCAGACAAAATAGTCAGAGTGCCACCTAGCTTATCAGCACGCGCTTGCATACTCTTTAATCCCAAACCGCCTTTGCCAGCAGTATTGCCTGGGTCGAAACCAACACCATCATCGGTGACATGGAGGCAAAGCTGCTGATCGTGATTATTAACTTTAATGTGGAGTGCAACTGATTTAGCCTGGGCGTGCTTGAGAGTATTGTTGAGGGCTTCCAGCGCAATAAAATACAGGGTTTCCTGCATTTTGATGGGCAGTTCTGGCAAATCGTCAACCAGCAGTTGGGTGGCGATTTTGGTACGCCCCTCCACAGAATCGAGGCGCTCTTGCAAGGCAGCTAACAGCCCATCCCGCTCAAGCTTGGGTGGATGCAGTTCGTAGATGAGTAAGCGCATCTCTTTTAGGGCTTGCTGGGAAATATCGCCCAGCTCTATGACGCACGTGTGGGCACGTTCATAATTGTCACTGTTAATTGATTCACGACCAGCCTCGGCAATCAGCGTGGCACTGTACAAAAGCTGGGTAACTGAATCATGTAAATCTCGTGCTAATCGGGCGCGCTCTTCCATAACGGCCGTTTGTTCCGCCTGTTGTTGCAGCCAGGCACGTTCAACCACCAGGCCGATCTGTTCGGCAACAGAGTTTAGCAAGGCCAGCTCCTCAGCAGATGGATGCGCCAATTCCTTTTCTCGCACAAAGCTCATAAGACCAACCTGCTGCCCTCGTGAACTTAAGGGCATCCCGATATACGTTTGCCGTTGGTCTGCTGAAGGCGCAGGCGGAAGAAAAGGGATATGGCTCAAGCCTGGGACAATCGTGGGCTGCCCAGAGGCCATAATTTGTGCAGCAAGTGGACTCGCAGCCGACAGGCTGCTGATTTGCTCTAACACCTTTGCCTGCACACCCTGGTGAACGATGAGGTTGAGTGTTTGTTCTTTTTTATTGAGTAAATGGATCACGCCAGTGCTGCTGTGCATAGCGGCCAATATTTGTTCCAGGGAGCGCCTGAGGGATATTTCCAAATCGAGGGATTCGCTGGCAACGGCCGTTACCCGATACAACACTTCCAATTCCCGTGTACGATTCGCCACCAGCTGCTCTAGATTTTCAGAATATTCCTGGATTTGCCCATTGGCCTGTGCCAATTCGGCCGTGCGTGTCCCCACTCGCTGCTCTAACTCATCATTCATCACCCGCAGGGCCGCTTCCGCTCGTTCCCGTTCAGACACCTCGTCCTGAAGGAGGTCATTTTGCACTTCAAGCTGCTTTTGCAGCTTACTCAGCCGCAGATGAATCTGCACCCGCGCCAGAACCTCTTCAAGCTGGTAAGGCTTGGAGATAAAGTCTACACCACCCGCTTCAAAACCTTTCACTTTATCTTCGACCTCATCCAGCGCACTAACAAAAATGACGGGAATATCGGCCGTGACAGGATTTTGCTTGAGCTGGCGGCAGACCTCGTACCCATCCATGTCGGGCATTTTGACATCTAGCAAGACCAGTTCCGGCGGCTCTGCCTGGGCAATCATGAGTCCGGTTGCCCCATTGTGCGCCCCACGCACCTCGTAACCGCTGTTCGTGAGAATCGTCAACAGCGCGTTGAGGCTGGTAATGGTATCATCGACGATCAGAATATCGCCATTTACAGTTTCAATCATGTGTTTGTCTCGTTACCATTGGCTATGGATTTAACGGCCGTTTCTGCCCCATGCCCCTTCTCCATCAAGGCTACAATTTGGTCAAACTGGTACCCTTTCACCAAGTGAGCCACGTGGGTGGCGACCTGGGCGTGGTCTGCTTGAATTTGCTCGATGAGGCTGTTTATCTGTTTGGCTTGCCCTCGCCGAGCCGCGTCTTGCAATGCCGTCATCCATTCCGACGGCAGCCGCTTGATGTTAGTGTCGGACAGGTTTTCTAAAAGGACTGCCTCTTCAGATGAATCGGGGGACGGCGTGGTATCTTCATAAATGTATTCGACGGCCAACTGCCTGGCCATCTTGTCGAAGATTTCGGCTTCCCGGAAAGGCTTGCCGACAAAATCGTCACACCCCAAAGACAAAATATTGAGCTTGTCTTCTTCAAAAGCGGTGGCCGTCACGGCAATAATCTTAGGGAATGGCCCCTGTTGACTTTGTTTGATCAGGGCAGTGGCTTCGCGCCCATCCATCACTGGCATGCGCATGTCCATCCAGATGAGGTGGGGCTGCCAACTTTGGTTGAGGTCTACGGCAATACGGCCGTTTTCCGCCTCTCGCACCACAAATCCCACACCTTCCAGCATCGTGCGCATCAATTTCCGGTTCTCTGCATTGTCATCAACCACCAAAATGCGGTAGCTCGGCTGATTGGCAGCCAGGCTCACAACCCGCTGGTCAAATTGCCGATCTGACCGCTGAGCCAAAAAGACGCGAATGTCGAAAGTAAAGATTGAGCCGCACCCAACTTCACTGGAAACACCCAGCTTAGCTTCTAGCAGTTGGGCAAACTTGTGGCAAATAGCCAGCCCCAAACCCGTGCCTTCCTGCCGCTTCTGGCCGATCTCCGTTTGGGTAAAGGCATCAAAAAGCTTTTCAATCTCGGTGGATGAGATACCTGGCCCCGTATCTTCCACCTCAAAATGGAGCATCACAGAGGCTGAATCCCCATCTGGCTCGACCTCACCGGCTGTGACGCGAAGCTGCACACGGCCGGACTCTGTAAACTTAACCGCATTTCCTACCAGGTTAATCAAAACCTGCCGTAATTTGCGTTGATCGGTCTTAATATACTGAGGCACATTTTTAGCACGATCAAATGTGAGTTCAAGCCCTCTTCTTTCGGCTCGGACACGCATCATTTTTTCCATGTTGGTTAGGGTGCGATTCAAATCAAAGCGAGTAATATGCAGCGAACTTTGCCCCGCTTCAATTTTGGAAAATTCGAGCACGTCATTGATCAGCTCCAGCAAATGAGCGCCGCTCCGGCTAATGATGCGTAAATTCTCTTTTTGGCCGGGGGGGAGAGAGGCATCCCGCTCCATAATTTGGGTAAATCCCAAAATGACGTTTAGCGGTGTGCGCAGCTCATGACTCATGTTGGCCAGGAAGGTGCTTTTGGCTTGATTGGCCGTTTCAGCCGTTTCTTTGGCTCTGGCCAACTCTGTAGTGCGCTGCCGCGTTTCCGCAAATAGGCGAGCGTTGGTGAGCGCCACAGCCAGGTGGTTAGCCAGTGAGCGCAGTTGATTGGCATCGCCCTCGTCCAGCCCGGCAGACCGGTGCTCTTGTACTTCTAGCACACCCATCACTCTACTTTCGGCCGTAATGGGGACGGCAATTTTAATGAGCGTGTTCTCTGGCATATTTTGCTGATCGTGCTCAAACACAATTTCGCCACGCTTGGCCGCCTCGGAAACGGGATTGCCATCATCTTGAAGCAACAGGCTGTGGTTGATGGGAAAGGTGTCGTTCCCGTTATCTTCAGCACCAGCGATCATGACCAGGTTTTGCCGCGCCTGATCCAAAATGTAGATATGGACAAACTGGTATCCGAAATTTTCTTTTACTTGAACGGCCGTTTCCATCAACAGTTGATCAAAATCCAAAATGGCATTCAGGCGGTCACTGATGCCCGCCACAATCTCTAGCTGGTGCGTCCGATCGGCCACACGTTGTTCCAAGCTGTCAATCAATTCCACAAGCTGCACGGCCATCCAGTCAAAAGCCTGCGCCAAATCGCCAATCTCGTCATTGCGCTGCCAGTTGAGCCGCACGTTGTCTTGCTTTCCAGCGGCAATTCGCTTGGCGTGGTCAGCCAATTGTGTCATGGGGTTGGTGATACTTTGCGTGATGGCCAAACCAATGATAACGGCTAGCATGGTAGCACTCAGCGCCAGGCTGGTGTTGGCAATGAGTGTTTCATACAGTGAGGCAAATACCTGCTGTTGGGTCTGTTCTACAATGAGCGCCACCTGTAAATCGGGCAGCCAATGAGCCACGCCAATAACGCGCACACCACGATAGTCAGTGTATAGGGTAGGAGCTTCTACCCGGCCTTCCATGTTTAGCAGGGTGAGGGCAGCTTCAATCCCTTCACTTTGCAAGATTACCTGCCGCCGCTGCGCTTCAGAGTAGGGTGGTATGCGAGTGATGGGGCTGCCTGTTTGACTAACCAAATAACCTTGCCCCCAGGCATCGGTGGTAACATTTGTCTTCATAATGTTGGTGAGCGGATCAGTGTTGGCCAGCACGACGACAGCGCCTAAAACAGTTCCAGTTTCATCTAGGACAGATTGGATGAGGACAATTTGATCCAGGTCTGGGGCGTAAAACGGCCGTTGTGGATAAGTGGCCATTTCTACTTTTAAGGTGTTGGGGGGGAGTATAGGGGGGGAATCAGTAGACCCGACTACGACCCCATCCCGATTCACCAGAGTAATGCTATTTATTTCCGGTGCGGTCTGAACGATCTCCGCGAAATCTTGCTTGAGTAAGGCAAAATTCAACTCAGAGGCAGGTGCCAGCAAACTTTGCATACGTTCCAAAACAACACTTTGACTAAAGAGCCTATTCACAGCATCCTGCAAATCGCGCTGCCAGGCATCAATTTCTGCCTCTTTCAGTTGGGCAATGAGTTCAAGTTGGCTAAGGGCCTGTTTTTGCTCACGCCGGAATCCATTCACTACATTACCAGTAGTAATAGCAACCGTCATAAAAATAACGATAAGCACCAATGTCAACGGCAGCCACGTCCGAATCTTTTCTAACTGAAACGGCATCACCCGCTTCTTGATGCCACCTTTGTTTTTTCGGCTTGCCATGCTCACCTTATATCTTAAGTAACCGTTCGGTTCCGAAACCGTTATTTTTGTTCCGAACAGCTACTAAGAATCCATCAATTTTCTTTGCCGGGAGCGCCTCTTGAGCAGTTTACCCACTTGCCAAACAACCAGTGAAGGCAACAAGGCCCCGGCAACAAATTCACCAAACTTGAATAGTAACAACGTTCTAATAGGTAACTCAAAATAAAACAATTGCGCCAATAGCAAAACGCTAGAGTTCATTATTTGACCGCCCAGACAAACCAAAAAGGTTTCCAGCCAGGACATCTCTCGTATATCCTTGCCAATAAGATTGTAATGCACAAAACGGCCGCCAAAAGAAGTTGTAGAGTTGGTAAAGAACCACAGCGGAGCCAATGGGCCAGTTGCCGCCATCACAGCAACAATGGGATTCAAATTGGCTACCATTAAGGCAGCACCCAGACCATAGGTTACAACTGCCAGCATATTGCACACCATATGGACAAATATGCCAAAAACCAAAAGTATGCCACCAAACAGTGCGGTATCAAGGCGCTCGGCAACTTGTTCCCCGGCAACCATAATGAGCGCCAACATCAAACCACCCACGATGCCTGCTCGTGTCATATCACCTAAAAACGATTCGCGTTCAGGATCAGGAATGGATGAGGAATAAGGATTATGTCCAAACATTTTGTCTCCCAAAAAATCTGTAAGTAATCGCTCTCTTCCAGAGGTGTGTTATACCCGAATGATTTCAGCTAAATCGCCTAATTACGCCAAGTATAACATTTGCCAGTCTGGGAAGCTTAACACAAACCAGGTAAGGGAGACATAAAGGAGGGATAAAGAAACCATAAAAACACCTTATCGCATTTCCTGGCAAAACCAATTAATGATGCAAAATTTGGTTCAAGAACAGCTTACTCCGTTCCTCTTCTGGATTATCAAAAAATACGTTGGGCGGCTTCTCTTCCACGATTACACCCTCATCAAAGAAAATCACTCGGTTTGCCACACTACGAGCAAACCCCATTTCATGTGTTACAGCCACAATTGTCATACCGGATGCGGCCAAGTCTCCCATCACATCCAAAACTTCCTTGATCATCTCAGGATCAAGAGCAGATGTTGGTTCGTCAAAGAGCATAATCTTAGGATTCATCGCCAGGGAGCGTGCAATAGCAACACGTTGCTGCTGTCCACCAGAGAGATGAACAGGATATTTGTCAGCCTGCTCTGGTATCTTCACTTTTTCTAGTTGATGCATTGCTATTTCTTCAGCTTTTTTGCGATCATACTTGCGGACACGGAGAAGTGCCAGAGTAATATTTTCGAGCGCCGTCAGGTGCGGAAACAGGTTAAATTGCTGAAACACCATCCCCACTTCGGTACGAATTTCTCGAATATTTTTGATATTATCGTTTAACTCTGTGCCGTCAATGATAATTTGGCCCTTCTGGTGTTCTTCCAGCCGATTCAAGGTGCGGATCCAGGTAGATTTACCAGACCCAGATGGGCCAATCACCACAACTACTTCGCGTTCTTTAATTGTGGTGGTAATTCCCTTCAATACGTGAAAATCACCAAACCATTTATGAACATCATTACAGACGATGATGTCCTTTCCTAGGTTATTACTGGCCATAATAGTTTCCTTTTAGAATTCATCATAAATGCTTGTAAGTTGGAGATTAGGGTGGGTTGATCCCACCCTAATCCTGCCCCCATTTTTCAGGGAGACTCACCTCCTTGAAAAATAGAGTTGGTCCCGATTAACAAAACTCCTGATTGTCATGCCTGCGAAGGCAGGCATCCATCTTTTTTCAGAGGAGTGGATTCCCGCCTTCGCGGGAATGACATGAGCAAAGTTTTATAAAGGAACAACTCTAATGGGTTGGGTATGGTCAAGATTCTTACCAGGCTGGGAAGTCAGGAAGAGGTTCGCCAAACCATTTGGTAGAGAGCTTGTCCAAGTCACCATTTAGCGTGTGTTGGTAAATGAAGGCATTGACCCAGGTCAAAAGTCCATCTTCACCACGACGAACACCAACGTGACAAGGTGATTGTTGAAGCACGAACTTGGTTTCAACATTCATCTCAGGATGATCGGCAATGATGCCTGCAGCAATTGCGTTACCAGTCACGATCAGGTCAACCTGTCCAGTGAGGAATGCCTGTACGGTAGTAGCCTGATCATCATAGCGCTGGATGTTTGTCGCATCTTCGCCTGCGGCCTCAGTGTAAGCCGTCTCTTCCAATGTACCCAGTGTTGCGCCAACCTTGTAAGCGGCTGCATTCTCAACACTGGCAGCATCCAAGTCAGTTGGCCCATACACAGCCCAGAAGAAAGGAGCATATGCATTGGAAAAATCAATTACCTCTGCGCGTTCTGGTTTGATACCCATGCTGGAAATGACTAAATCAACTTTGCCAGCAGTCAGATATGGGATACGGTTCGCGCTGGATACGGGCACCCACTCTAAATCTACGCCCATGTCTGCAGCGAGCAGTC
>QQUD01000779.1 GCA_008501785.1 Chloroflexota bacterium | reverse complement strand
GTCTGTTGATGGCACATCCTGGCCAACACTTTCTAAAGTTATATTGTCAATCCAGGCTTTCCCTTGCCCGTCTAAAAGCAAGCCTAAACTAATGCTTTCGCTTTCCTGTGGCACATCTAGCACAATCTCATACTGAGTCCAGTCCGTTGTGCTGCGAATAGCTCGTTTGTGCATATTGTCGAATTGCAAAATACGGGAATTATGACCATCCACACGCATCCACAAACCAGCCCGTTTTTCAACATTTTCAGTTCTAATCGAGGCTAAGAAGCGTACTCTCTGGTTCAAATACTCCTTTGCTGGAAATGTTTGCATTAACGTGCCAAATCCTTGAGCTTCATCATTTTTTGATGCTAACAACCCACTGGCATCACCAGAAACAAATATCAACTTTTCGTGATGAATCTCATAATCTTGCGGATGTGAGCCAATCAGAAACCACCCATCAATTTTGACATCTCCAGCTTCAAAATCCGCGTTGGTTAGGGCTTGGTTGGAGGCAAAGCCTGTTAATGCAATATCATTAGATACAATTTCTAACTGCACATTGTCGATCCAAACACGGCCGTTTCCCGCCAACAATACCCCAAAATAGATTTTACGACTCCCTGGAGGGACATCTAAAACAGCTTCATACCGCTGCCAATCCATTGTTCCCCTGATAGGCTGATCTTGCATATTATAAAATTGCAAAGTTTGGGAGGATGTGCCATCTATGCGCATCCATAAACCTGCCCAGTCAGCGACATCTTCTGCCTTAATCTGCGCTGATAAACGCACTCGTCGCCCCAGCACAGATTCATCAGGTGTCAGCCATTGCATCAACGTACCAAATTCGTTTGCTTCTTCCACATCGGATGCTAACATTGCACTAGATTTCCCGTCAAAATAAACGCCGTCATCCCGACTGGCTTTATAATCTTGTGGGCGTGAGCCAGCTAAAGTCCACCATGTTAATCCATCGTCTGTGTCTGTTACTTCAAAATTGCCATTGGTTACTGGTAAAAATGTTGTTCCTATATGGTTATTGGTCATCATGTTTTGTGAACCCAAGGTGTTCACAAACAAAAACACACTCAAAATTAAGATTGTGAGAAGAAGCCCGCTGGCAAATACATTCCGAACTGAAAGGAAAGGGAATAAACTTGTTCGGTTTTTTTTGTGTATTAATTTTGGCGCAATTGCTGCGAAATTTGCCTGCGGTGCAGGATTTATCTGACCTAAGTTCCCTTGCAAACTCTGCCAAATCATTCGATGCTCGGCGGTTAATCCCTCTACAGCGATGCGACAAGTATTACATTTGCTTAGGTGTGTAGTTACAATTTCTTGGTCTGCGTCATTGAGGGTGTGATTGATATGTTGGAATAAATGCGATTCAGAAATATGTTGGTTCATTTTATTATCTCCCGGCCCAGATGAATCTGTTCATCTCGAATCGGTTCATCCGACTGCAGCATGGCTCGCAATTTTTTATGGGCAAATTGCGCTCTCGATTGTGCCGTTGGCAGCGGGCAATCTAATATCTCGGCAATCTCGCGGAAAGTATGGCCTGCCCAATAGCGCAAAATGATCACCTCGACCAATTTTGGGCTTAAGCTTTGAACTGCTTGCCAAATGTGATCGTGATTGTCTTGTGCAATAGCTAGATATTCGGGTAGCGGTTGGGGCTCGGCTGCATCTCCCCCTTTGTCTATCCAGGTCCATAGCGGAATTTTTGCTAACTGTTTGCGCCGTCGTTTGTCACGACACCGGCTCACTGCAATTTTGTGCAGCCACGTCTGAAAACTGGCTTTGTTAGAATCGTATCGTTGAATGTTGGAAAGCGCATACAAGAGCGTATCCTGCATCACTTCTTCCGCGTCAGCCAGATTCATCAACATGCCATAAGCCAAGCGGAATATCTGCTTGTTGTATTGGTTGTACAATGCTTCTGCTGCCTGTTGGTCTCTAGCTTTCCAACGTTCAATTAGAATGTGGTCTGATGTCATCTATTTACCCCCTCAAGGTTCTAGTAATCATATACGAAGTTAGGCGGATTTTTGATCGGTAATTGGATAATTTGAATCGATAAATTATAATGATCTGCATTAAAACTCGTGTCATTTAATATGAAGGAGTCAATTATGTCATATAATTATCAAGAAAATTTCCCAACGTCTGTATCTGAAATAAAAATGCAGGAAATCTTTACCAACATAATGACGCAAGTATATTTGTGGATGGCGCTGGGGTTGGTGGTAACGGCCGTTACCGCTTTCATCACCGTCAGCAGCCCATTCTTACTGGGATTGATCTTTAGCAGCCGCTTTGTATTTTGGGGGCTAGTCATTTTTGAACTGATTTTGGTCTTCTCAATTACCAAGGTCGCGACGTCTGTATCTTCGCAGGCAGGACTGGCGCTGTTTTTTCTGTATGCAGCCGTGAACGGGTTGACTTTGTCAGCGATATTTTTAGTGTATCAGATGGGAACGATTGTGCTGGCATTTGGCGCGACGGCAATAACTTTCGGTATTATGTCTGTCATTGGCTACACTACCAAACAAGATTTGACCCGCTGGGGCGGCATCCTGTTCGCGTCGTTGATTGGCTTGATTATTGCCTCGGTTGTGAACATGTTTTTGGCATCGTCGGCATTGGATTGGGTGATTGCCTATGCTGGGATTCTCATCTTTATGGGTTTGACGGTTTATGACACGAAGCGCATCAAGGGAATGGCTATCACCTTGGCCACACAAGGCGACACGAATGTGATTGGTCGGGTTGCGGTTATGGGCGCTTTGCGACTGTACCTGGACTTTATCAATCTATTTCTCTTTATTTTGCGGCTGTTGGGTCGTCGTCGTCGCTAAACAAAGAGTTTTCGCTCGAAATTATTGACAACAAAAATGCAGTTAACGTGTTGATTATGAGTTTACGTTAACTGCAATCCTCGCTTTTCTATTCAATTATCTTTGCCAATAAATGATACCGAAAAACAACTTTATGCAGTCTGAGGCATATTTGTAATAAGCGCCCTAAGGACACGATTAACCGATTCTGAATCTTTGAAATATTTTGCTACATCCGCGTCTAAAACGACAATTTGTTGATCTTCACTTAAAGCAAAACGATTAGGTTTTGCTTTGCTGTAATCAAAGCTATATTCGGCTGACATATCTTCATTTATTTTTTTGTCTTCATTAGAAGTTGACATTTTCTTCATAGTCCTTACGCTCATTTCTGGTTGCTTCTCGAGCGCTAATCAATCGCACCGCGTTTTGTCGTTCGGTAAAGCAGACTAAAAGAAGTCTCTTTTGGTTTGAATGTCCAATAATTATTTCACGTTCTTCAATCTCTGAGTGCCATTCGTCATCAAAAATTCGGGCGTGTGGGTCTACAAAAACAGTTACAGCTTCTTCGAATCTGACGCCATGTTTTTGTTCATTTTTACTTGCTTTCCCTCGATCCCACACAAACTTCATAGACAAAGTATAGCTTTGTGGAATCATTTTGTATAGTTGAATTTACGGCCGTTACTTTCGGCGTCATGTCCATCATTGACTATACCACCAAACAAGATTTAACATGCTTGGGTGGCATTTTGTTTGCATCGTTGATTGGCTTGATTATTGCCTCGGTTGTGAACATGTTTTTGGCATCGTCGGCATTGGATTGGGTGATTGCCTATGCTGGGATTCTCATCTTTATGGGTTTGACGGTTTATGACACGAAGCGCA
>QQUD01000662.1 GCA_008501785.1 Chloroflexota bacterium | reverse complement strand
TCGGGGTCATCATTTACACCTTTGTTATCTTTCTTTTGCGGGCAGTTCCTGCGGAAGATATACGTCATTTTCAGCGGTTATATGAATCTGGATAGAGGAGTAAGATTGTGCATCGTTTATTGGTCATCGGATTAGATGGAGCCCCATACCCTTTGATTAAAAAATGGGCTGGGGAGGGTTTGTTACCTAATCTCGCTCAACTTATTGATCGTGGGTGTTTCGGAATTTTAGAATCTACCATTCCTGTTCACTCCCCCACTGCCTGGTCATCTTTTATTACTGGCATGAATCCTGGAAAGCATGGCGTATATGACTTTGTTCGACGTGAAAAAGACAGTTATCAGCTTAAAGTAATAAGAGCGAATCAAATTCCCGGTGCATCTATTTGGCGTTTATTAAGTGAACAAAACCGGCAAGTCGGTGTGATTAATGTACCAATGACTTATCCACCTGAACAAGTAAATGGGTTTTTGATTACTGGATTGGGAACTCCAGATTATGTTAATTACACTTACCCTCCTGAATTAACCGATGAATTAAATAATGAAGGGTATCGAGTTAACAAAAAATTCTTTTATGATCCAGAACGAACAGATGAATGGTTGCAAGACATGCATGAGGTGACAGATATTCATGGACAAACGGCCGTTAAGCTAATGCAAGAAAAGCCATGGGACTTTTTCATGGCGGTGTTCCGCAATACAGATGAGATTTGCCATTTTTTCTGGCGCCATATGGATAAAACTCATCCGCGTTATTCACCAGATGAACCTGAAAAATATCGTCATGCTATTTTGCATCTGTACCAATTAGCTGATAAATGGGTAGGCGAGATGGTAAAAGCGGCGGGACCAGATACAAATATTATGATTATGTCTGATCATGGAGCTGGCCCACTTTACAAAGACGTTTTTTTAAATGAATGGTTATGGAAGAGCGACTTGTTATCTTTTGTAGATGAAGGATCAATGCGTAAAAAATTTAACAACGCTATTCGTAAAATTGGGTTTACGAGAAAAAATATATCAGACACGCTAACTCGTTTAAATATGCACCGGGCAGAAATTCTCATCAAACGTTTGCTTGGAGATCGAATCATGGTATTACCAAGAGATGACCGCCCTGAATTTTTAACGGCCGTTGATTGGCAAAAAACAAAAGCCTATAGTTTTGGTTATTATGGACAAATCTTCATTAATTTAGTGGGACGTGAACCCAATGGTATTGTTGTTGGTGAGCAAGAATACAATCAATTGCGTGACCAAATTTTGCAGGATTTGTATAAAATTGTTGATCCGGAAGATGGAGAGAAAGTTGTCGATCACGTCTATAAAAAAGAAGAGCTATATTCTGGTGATTATCTAGATGCAGCACCCGATTTAATTGTTATTATGCGTGATCATTCCTATATTACCCGAAAGGGTTATGAGTTTGCGGGTAAACGTGGTGTCTTATTTCATCAACCTTATACAGATGAGTCTGGAAGCCATCGTCCTGAAGGGATTCTCATTGCGGCAGGCCCAGATATTCTACAAGGAATGTCTATTGAGACAAAGACAATACAAGATTTAACCCCGACAATCCTTAACTTAGTACAATGTCCCATTCCGTCTTCTATGGATGGGCGAATAATAACTGATATTTTGGCACAACAATACCAAGACGCGTATCAACCACAGTACGTAGATGCTGAAATTCATGTGAGAGCAGATGAAGACAATTGGAATCAGCAAGATGAAGAGGAAGTCATTGCACGGCTTAAAAAATTAGGATACTTGAATTAACGACGTTATCCACATTTTTGAAGATTTAAACGAATTTATTTTGGAGATTACATTATTTTCAAAAAACACACTTATGTCTACTCGCTCTGCTGATTTTTCGGAATTAACCCGCTATCTACAGGAGATTTATCCAGAATTACTCCTAATGGGTTATTGTTAATGGTAAGATAAAAACTTAAAATTACGCTAGATTAGATTTTATTAGCTAAATTTGGAGGCTATGTTAATATGAAAAAATATTTATTTTTAGGAACACTTGCTTTATTGTTGGTTGTTGCAACCAGTGTTTTAGCTCAAAACGGTTTGCCTGGTGGTGGCTGGACTTCTGGACAACAAATTCAGAATGTTGGTTCAAGCGACGCAACTGTGCAATTTAACGCCTATGCAACGGATGGAACCAGTTATGATTGTGGTTCACAGGTATTAGCTGTTGGTGGATCTTATACGTATTTAACGAATGTAGATTGCCCAGTTCCTTCTGGATTTCAAGGCTCTGCGGTGGTTAGTTCAGACCAACCGATTGCTGCTGTAACCAATGTTAACAACAAAGGGACAGGCGCAGCTTCTGGGCAATATGTTGGTACAAATGGTGGTTCTATCGCGACAACAGTTGCTTTCCCATTGATTAAAAATAATCATTCAAATCGTACATCAACTTTCTACATCCAAAATGCTAGTAGCAATTTGAATGATATTACAGCTACTTTTAGTGTTAACGGTACCGATTACCCTAAAACCTACAGTGATGTTCCAGCGAATGCGATGGTTGTTATCACGCCTTCAGATGCAGGGGTGCCTTCAGGCCAAGGTAATGTTGGCGGTTTGACGGTTACTGGTACAGAACCGCTTGCTGGTACATCTTTAGAACATGAAACAGCTCCTGCTGTTGCTAACAATTTACAAGCATCAAGAGGCTTTGTGCCTGGCGATTATGACACTGCGGTTGCTTGTCCTTTGGTTCGTTATTCTGCTGGGTCTAAGCAGACAACCACTGGTGTACAAGCTCAAAATGTTGGTACAGAGGCTATCGATATTACTATTACGTATAGTGTTGTGACTGGGAGTACAATAAATCCAACTGCAACGGTGACAAATGTGCAACCTGGTGAATCAGCTAACTTCTTGCAAGCAACTGATTTAAACGCGAAAACAGTTGCCTCGGCCACAGTTACTGCTGTTGCCAACGATGGTACTCCAGATAGCGCAACTTCTGTTGCTGTAGCTGCAATTGTCAACGACAAAGCGTTTGCCACAACCCCCCAACGTGTAACCACGTATGCTTGTTTTGGCACGACGAATACAGCGACTGATAGCATTAATTTACCGCTTGTTAAAGAAGATTTTGGTGGTTCAGTAGTTAATACAACTGGGATCCAGATTCAAAATGTTGGTAATGCTAATACAACGCTTACTTTAACTTACACACCAAGTGGTGGTACTCCAGTCGTAATTACACATTCAGATCCAATTGCTCCAGGCGCAAGTAAAACGTTCTATCGCGTTGGAAATAGTGGAACGGCTAACATTTCGGCAACCTCAGGTTCATTAGCAAGCCTCAACAAAACTTTGAATGGTGTTGTTGTTACGAGTAGTGGGAATGTTCCGATTGTGGCAATAGCAAATGAAAGTTCTCTGAGCGGTGCTATTCAAGATACCAAAAATTATGAGGGCTTTAATCAATAAAACCTAATCGTGATCTTTGAATGTAAATCATGGATCATATTTCTTAAATAAAAATAAGCCACTTTGTAGTGGCTTATTTTTATTGTTTGTCAAAGCAAAATAATATATATAAATATGAATTATGAATAAAAATTATCGATATTTATCTTTTCTTCTATTATTATTTCTTTTAAGTGCCTGTCAACAAGTAAATAATACTGATCAAGTTGATAATACGAATAAGCCAACCATAACTGAAACGAATGGTGGTTATCCTGATCCTGCTAACAATGAAGCCGTAAGTGGTTATCCAGATTCTAATAGTGACTCTACCGTTGAATTGCCACCTTACCCAGATGCTAACACAAACGCGACTAATAATTTAGAATCTTATCCGGCAACAACACCTGAGCCTGTCAATTTAGATGGTATTCGTTTTTCTTTGAATAAACCCCTCTCGGCATCAGATCTAAATATTACTGGAACAGCACCAGAAAATTTGTCTTTAGCAATTGTTGATGTTACTTATGCTGGTACCGTATTAGGCATAGGCAGAAGTGATGATAAAGGTGAATTTTCTATTCCTGTGCAAGAGTTAATTGAAGGTCACCGTATTGGACTGGCTTTGGCAGAAGTGCCTGAAGGGAAGTCTTATAATGAAGTCGTCGTAGAATTTTATCCTTATCGAGGGGCTGAGTATCAAAATGTGCCTAATATTGGGGTGTTTTTTGATACGACACTTGTCGGCCCTTGATTTGACTGGAATGTGTTTTTCGAAATATTTTCTCATTTACATAATGCGACTAACTGTGTAAAACTTTTCTTTAGTGGGGTTGCTCAAGTGCCTTTTCTTTAATTCACTAAATAAACTTAGTGATAACTTAATTGTTTGCAAGACGGTCATTTCAAAATAATCACAAAAAGTATTAAAATAAAAAGCCATCTAGATTTTTATAGAAGATGGCTTTTTTTAGTCCTTGCCAAAATTGAATAAAAGGAGAAAACATTGTTAGCTGTACCCGAACCCACGATCCTCCTGCCACCTTATAGTGGGAGCCTTGTTGACCTTTTTGTGCCAGAAAATTCTATTGAAGAACTGACAACTTATGCCAATCAATTGCCATCTATTCGCTTGACAAACCGAAGTGTTTGTGACTTGGAGTTGTTGGCTGTTGGTGCATTTTCCCCATTGGATCGCTTTATGTCTGAGGCAGATCATCAGCGTGTGTTGGATGAGATGCGTTTGGCGAATGGGTACGTATTCCCGATGCCCATTCCATTGCCGATTGATGATGACGTGCTGGTTGACGTTGGGCAAAATGTTGCTTTGCGCGATCCTCAGAATGATTTATTGGCGATTATGACCGTCGAGGAAGTTTACGGTTGGGATTTAGATGAAGTGGCTTTGAAGGCATTTGGCACGCTTGATTTACGTCACCCCATCGTGGCAGAAATGCATCGTTGGGGCAAACGGAATATCTCTGGGCCGATGCAAGTTTTACAACTACCAACTCACCATGATTTTAAAAGAATACGAATGACACCCGCACAAACGCGAGCAAAATTAGCAGAATACGGTCACACAAATGTGATTGCCTTCCAAACGCGCAATCCTATGCACCGTGTTCATGAAGAATTAACAAAACGCGCCATCGATGAAAAAGATGGCGTTTTGCTACTGCATCCGGTGGTGGGCATGACAAAACCCGGTGATGTCGATTATTTTACCCGGGTGCGTACTTACAAAGCATTGTCTCAAAATTACTATGAGCCGGACCGGATTTTGCTGGCACTGTTGCCATTAGCAATGCGTATGGGTGGCCCGCGTGAAGCATTATGGCACGCGATTATTCGACGTAATTATGGCGCGAATCATTTGATTGTAGGCCGGGATCATGCTGGACCAGGAAAAGATTCGCATGGGAATCCATTTTATGGGTCGTACGATGCACAAGATTTGGTCGAGAAGTTCAGTGAAGAAATTGGTGTGAAAGTGGTCCCTTTCCGAATGCTTGTTTATTTACCCGAAGAGGAACGGTACGAAGAAATCACAAAAGTCACGCCTGAAATGAAAACTGCATCTATTTCTGGAACACAGGTGCGTGAAGAGTATTTACACAATGGTAAAAAATTACCTGTCTGGTTTACGCGCCCGCCGGTTGCTAATATTTTGTCAGAAACGTATCCTCCGCGAAATCGCCAAGGTGCTTGTATCTGGTTTACGGGGCTGCACAATGCGGGTAAATCAACCACAGCGGCCGTTTTGACAACATTGCTACAAGAACACGGCCGTCAAGTCACCCTCCTCGATGGAGATGTCGTACGTACTCATTTTTCCGAAGGGCTTGGTTACAGCAAAGAAGATCGGGATGACCATGTACGCCGCATGGGTTTTGTTGCCTCTGAAATCGTGCGACATGGCGGTATCGCCGTGTGTGCAGCAGTTAGCCCTTACCGTGCTACGCGAAATGATGTCCGTGGTTTGATCAAAAAAGAGCATTATTTTGAGGTGTTTGTGGATACACCATTGGATGTTTGCGAAAATCGTGATACGAAAGGGCTTTACTTAAAAGCGCGTAATGGCGAAATAACCGGATTTACCGGAATCGACGATCCTTATGAAGCACCACACCATCCTGAAATTCGAGTAGAAACGACACAAGCATCAGCTGAAGCAAATGCATGGGCAATCTTGAACCAACTAATCGACAAAGGATTCGTCGTCAGCTAACGAATGTACACCTTCGTGAACAGGCTTTTGCAACTTGCCCCTTGCAAATTGCCCCTTTTTCATTAATAACATTGCTGCACATAATCGAATTATGCGCAGCTCAAAATTTCAACAAGAGGTATTGATTAACAATGAGTGAACAACAAGGATTTGTTTTGTGGATGACAGGGCTTTCTGGAGCCGGAAAAACAACGATTGCCCTGGAAATGTTAGCGCAGTTGGCGGAGCGCGACTTAAAATTAGAGCGTCTGGATGGTGATGTCGTTCGTGAGAGTCTAACTAAAGACCTGGGATTTACGGCTGAAGATCGTCGAAAGAATATTGAGCGCATCACTTTTGTTGCAAAACTGCTCTCTCGCAATGGCGTTGGCTGTATCTGCTCCTTCATTTCCCCTTACCAATCTGTGCGCGATCACGTGCGTGACAATACAACTAATTTCCTCGAACTGTTTATCGATGCACCATTGGAAGTGGTGATTGAGCGAGATGTGAAAGGGTTGTATGTAAAAGCGCTGGCTGGTGAAATTCCAAACTTCACTGGTATCTCTGATCCATTTGAAGCACCTGAAAATCCAGACATCCATGTACGCACCGACCAGCAAACTGTAGCTGAAAGTGCAGCATTTATCATTAGTCAGTTAGAAGAACGCGGGTTGATTCCTGCAATACCTGCTATGTAGATTTTGGAGACACCGGGTTATAATTCGTGTTTGCGGAAAAACAGTCAAATTTGAATTTAACCCGGTGTTTTTATGACGATTGATGATGCTTTAGAATACGGCCGTTTCCACCTCCCCCATTCCCCATCCCCCCTGCTCGATGCTCGCCTGCTGCTCGAACACGTTTTGCAAGTCAACCACGCATATTTGATTGCACATGGGGATGAGGTATTAACGGCCGTTCAAGAAACCCAATTCCACACCATTATCAACCGTGCTCAACAGCAAGAACCCATTCCGTACATCACCGGAACCGCCGCATTTTTTGATATCGACTTATTTGTCACACCAGCCGTCCTCATTCCACGACCAGAGACTGAAATGCTAGTTGAACGTGTTACAGAATGGATCAAAGAGCGACAGCATGCAAGCATCGTAGATGTAGGTACCGGCAGTGGATGCATTCCCATTGCACTTGCACGCCAATTCCCTCAGGCAACAATTAGCGCTGTTGACATTTCACGAGATGCATTACAAATTGCTCAAAAAAATGCCGCAAAATTTTCCCCAAATCGCATTCAATTTCATCAGGGACATTTATTGACACCAATTTCCCATTCTGTTGACTTGATCACCGCCAATTTACCGTATGTGACAGATACAGAGTGGACGCTGCTTGACGATGGGGTAAAATTGCACGAGCCGTCTTTAGCGTTGAGAGGAGGTGAGGACGGATTAGACTTGATTAGAGAGCTGTTACAACAAGCTGTATCTAAGCTTAGCGCCTCCGGCGCAATTTTTTTGGAAATAGGCTGGCAGCAGGGACCAGCAACAAAGGAATTAGCATCTGCTGTTTTTCCAACCGCACAAATCGAACTGATTCGGGATTATGCCGGTCATGATCGAATCGTTGGTATCGCCCTGAATTAACACAGCCTATCAACTTTTTTGCTGAAAGCTGATACTTGATAACTGACAGCTTTTTTAGAGGAGATAACTTTCGCCCACTATGAGCGGATTATTACTACCAATTGGCCTGATTTTTGCAGGCATTATTACAGCTATTGTCACCTATCGCGGGATTCGTCGCGGTGGTGCTCGATTTTATACGCTGGAACGTGAAGCACTGTTACGCCGCGCCAGTTTTACCTTGTTTAGCACGGTGGTGCTTTTCTTGGCAGCAAGCGGCATTTTAATTTTCGAGCGGCAGCAATCGTTGACAGCAGAAACCCCGGCAGAAGGGGAAGTTGATGTGGTTGAAGGGGAAACGGCCGTTCCCGGCACCCCCGAAATAAATTCTCTACCGCCACTATCCACCGAAACGCCAACTCCCGATGCATCGATTCCCACAGCAACGCCGACAGTCGTTGTTTGCAGTGCCATCGTCGAAGGCACGTTTGACAACGGCTTAACGCTGCGCGATGCACCGGGCGGCGCAGAAGTTGATGTGCTGGCAGAGGCAACGATTGTGACGGTACTTACCGAAGAAGGCACATCAGAAGCCAATGGGTTTGTCTGGCGTAAAGTACGCTCCCTGTTTGGCGATGAGGGCTGGGTGGCCGAAGATTTTCTCACCTTTGGCACCGGATGTAATTAAAAATGCGTATTGGCATTGATGCCAGTCGTGCCGTTACCTCGCAGCGTACCGGCACCGAAGCGTATGCATTTTTCCTCATCAATGCGTTAATTCCCCTAGCTGAACAAGCAGGTCATACGATTCAACTGTATTTCAATCAGCCTCCACCAGCAGGGTTGTTTGAGGAAAATACGGCCGTTTCCCAAACCACTATCCCATTCCCCCGACTCTGGACCCATCTACGACTTGCTGCCGAATTACACCAACACCCACCCGACATCTTTTTCACACCTGCCCACGTGCTGCCTGCCACTTATTTCGGCAAATCCATCGCCACCGTCCACGATCTCGCCTACCATCACTTTCCCGAAGCCTACACCAAACGCCAACGCGCCTACCTGAAATGGAGTACGCGCCACAATGCACGCCGCAGCCGCATCGTCCTTGCCGATTCACAAGCCACAAAAACGGACCTATACCACTTTTACAATATCGATCCCACTAAAATTGAGGTGCTCTATCCTGGCATCGATCCAGCTTTAAAGCCGGTAAAAGATGAAGCAGCAGTAACGGCCGTTCTCCAAAAACACAATATCACCCCACCCTACCTCCTCTACCTGAGCACCCTCCAACCACGCAAAAACCTCGTCCGCCTCATCCAAGCACATGCGGCCGCTAACGTCCCGCACCAACTCGTTCTCGCAGGCAAAGCTGGCTGGCTCTCACAACCAATTTTGGAAGCAGTCAGCAGTCAGCAGTCAGCAGTCAGCAGTCAGCAGTCAGTCCTTCTTCCTGGCTTCATTGATGATTTGGATAAAAGCGCTCTCATTTCTGGGGCAACGGCCGTTCTCTATCCATCACTCTATGAAGGGTTCGGCTTCCCCATTTTGGAGGCGCAGGCGTGCGGGGTTCCCGTTTTAACTGCCAACACCAGTTCACTCCCCGAAGTCGCCGGAGATGCCGCCCTCTACGTAGATCCGCACGACACAAACAGCATCACCCACGCCATCCAAAAAATCGTCCAAGATGCACCACTGCGACAAAATTTAGTGACCGCCGGTTTTACCAATGTGCAAAAATTTAATTGGAAGAAAACGGCCGTAAACCTCCTCCAAATCCTCGAAAAAGCGGCAGAGAACAACGAATATTAGGAATCAACGAATCCCTTCTTCTCTTTATTCGCTAATTCCTACCATTCGCTGTCATCTCCACTTTTTACAAACCTTTTACACTCTCACATCACATCCTTTACCTTCCCTTCATAAACTCCAAACATCATAAAAAACAAGCTAATAGCTGTCAGGTGTCAGCTATCAGCCCAAACAGGAGACAACAATGATTACGCGACTTCTAAGTAAAAAATGGATTTTGATGATGGCTGTCGGTTTAATTGGATTAGCTGGTTTTCTGGCAATGCCCAGTGCTGAAGTTCATGCGCAAGACAATACGCCCGGTGAAAATTTAAACGACCTGTTATCACGCGGGCTAACCCGACTGCAAACGGCCAGCACCAATTTACAAAACCGGCTCGACAAAACGGCCGACATCTTTACCCGAGGGGAAGAATGGATTGCGAAATTACAGGCTGATGGGGTGGATACGGCCGTTCTCGAAACCGCCCTCGCCACCTACAAAGAGCAAGTCGCCACATCCCAGGAATTAGCCGACGCTGCCGCCCAAATTTTGGACGAACATGCCGGTTTCGACGACGATGGCAATGTCACCGACCGTCAAGAAGCCGCAAACACGCTCCGCCAAGCAGGGCGCAACTTGCGCGACAGCCATCGCACCCTGCGCGACGCCACCATCGACTTGCGCCGTACCGTCAACGATTTCCGCCGCGAACACCGAGGCAGCTAACCATGCACAGCAAATGCAGATCACGAAACATCTTTCTAATCATGCTCGCTGTTTTGCTGATGACCACCCTGGCTTGTCGCGCCACAGGGAGAATCGCCCAGCGGTTCAATCGGAATGATTCAACCAGCAGTGAGGAGTTGGATTTTGGTGAAGATGGGGGTGAAGGGGAAACGGCCGTTTCCACCCCCACCCAACCATCCGACACAGCCACTCTCGGCAACGAATTCGAAACCCTACTCGATGGCCTCATCCACGAAAACGACCAGGCCGACAACTTAGAAGATTTCCCCGAGTTTGAAAATTAGTCGTATTCTTTTTCAAAAAAGATCATGATCTTTTTTAAAACTTGTCAGGACATGTTTTGAAAGAAGTGCGAGCAAAGCCAAAATCATCTGATAATCAACAAACAACAGTCAACAAAACACATATTGTAGGGGCGAGGCAATCGGGAGTAACCTTATCAGAGCAAACAATCTCATCTCCCGATTGCCTCGCCCTTCCTGTGCAATCGGGACGAGGCATCGCAGAGAGACGTTTGATAGTTGAATACGGCCGTTTCCCCCACACCACCCTACCTCAAAATAAACCCATCCCGCAGCTGATCATTTGGATCAATCAGCAGCGTATTCAGGCCAGTAATCGATGCAGCCCCAGTTACCTGAGGCACAATCGCATCATAATCACCAAATTTTGTCGTTTCCACCACCTCACCCGTAAAACACGTACCCAAAATACTTTCCACCACAAACGGCTCATGCAGCCCAATGTCGCCTTTCGCAAAATGCAGCGCCGCCCGCGCACTCACCCCCGTTCCCGTTGGGCAGCGATCCACCTCACCATCCGCAAAAATGCACACATTCCGGCTGTGATGCGCCGCATCATGTGCATTCCCCACAAAAATCACGCCATACAAAAACCCTAAATCCGCTTCAAACGGATGATTGATGGGCAAACTGTCCATCACTGCCCGCTTAATCCGCATCCCCACATCAATCAACTGGCGAAAATCATCCAACGACAAGCCCACACCCACATCCGCCGCATTCACAAACGCATAAAACGCGCCGCCAAACGCCACATCATAGCGCACCTCGCCCAAACCAGGCACACTCACCACCTGATCCAACGCATACACGAAAGATGGCACATTGTGAAATGAGACTTGAGCAACACGGCCGTTTCTCCGCTCCGCAAACGCCGTCACTCGCCCCGCAGGCGTATCCATCCGAATCACAGGCCGCTCCCCCGGCATGTCAAACATCCCCGTAACCAACCCCACCGTCGCCAGCCCAATAATGCCATGCCCACACATCGTGCTAAACCCTTCATTGTGCATAAACAACACCCCCACATCCCCATCCGGCGTCACCGGCTCCGTCACAACCACGCCATACATATCCGCATGACCACGCGGCTCCCACATCAACGCCGTGCGCAGCGCATCAAAATGCGCCTTCGCATATCGCCGCTTCGCCAAAATCGAATCCCCCGGCAGCTCCGGAAAACCACTCGTAATCACCCGCAATGGTTCCCCGGCCGTGTGTGCATCAACGGCCGTTACCTTCACCCACTCCTCAGGCGGCATCCAATTCATTTCAAGCCTCGCGCTGCGGCCGGTCTCCTGACCGAGCCGCCTCAAATGGCACGGTCAGGAGACCGGCCAGAGCATTTTCAACAAAAACAGAAAACAAAAAACGGAAAACAGAGTCTCCCCCCCGTTTTCCGTTTTCCGTTGTTTGTTGATTGTTTTTTGTTACTTCTTCTTCTGCAACTTAGCCCACGTATCCCGCAGCGTCACCGTGCGATTAAACACCGGTTTTCCTGGCTTCGAGTCCACCGAATCGGCCACAAAATAACCCTGACGCATAAATTGATACTGCGCACCGGGTTTGGCATCAGCCAAATCAGGTTCGACCATCGCTTTCGTCACTTTCAGCGAATCCGGGTTCAAGTTAGCTAGAAAATCACCATCCGCTTCCGGGTTCTCTTTTGTGAACAGCGTTTCATAAAGACGCACTTCCGCCTCAACCGCATGTTCAGCAGACACCCAATGAATCGTACCTTTCACTTTACGGCCGTCTGGCGAATTGCCACCCCGCGATTCCGGATCATACGTGCAGCGCAGTTCCACCACATTGCCGGTATCATCCTTCACCACATCGGTACAAGTTGCCAAATAAGCGCCCAACAAACGCACTTCACGTCCAGGCGAAAACCGGAAAAACTTACGCGGCGCGTCCTCCATAAAATCAGACCGTTCCACATAAATTTCCCGCGAAAATGGCACAACCCGTTTTTCGGTATTCTCCCTGTCTTGCGGATACACCGGCACTTCAAACTCTTCCACCATCCCTTCAGGATAGTTTTCGACCACAATTTTCAGCGGATCCATCACACCCATTGCTCGTGGCGCATGTTTATTCAAATCTTCACGAATGGCAAACTCCAGCATCGCCAAATCAACCATGCTGTTCGCCTTCGCTACGCCAATCATGTCGGTGAAATTACGAATCGCTTCTGACGTATAGCCGCGTCGCCGCAGGCCACGAATGGTGGGCATCCGCGGGTCATCCCAACCATTGACATGCCCTTCTTTGACCAGACGCAGCAGCTTACGCTTGCTCATCAGCGTGTAGCTCAATTTCAACCGCGCAAATTCGATTTGCTGCGGTGCATAAATGCCCAAATTCTCCACAAACCAGTCGTACAGCGGCCGGTGATTTTCAAATTCGAGCGTACAAACCGAGTGCGTAATCCCTTCAATCGAGTCAGACTGCCCATGTGCCCAGTCATACATCGGGTAAATATTCCACTTGTCACCCGTGCGCGGATGTTCATCGTGCAAAATGCGGTACATCACCGGGTCACGCATGTTAATAATCGGCGAAGCCATGTCAATCTTAGCCCGCAGTACACGAGACCCATCGGGGAACTCACCATCTTTCATGCGCTCAAACAAATCGAGGTTTTCTGCAACAGCACGATCCCGATAAGGGCTGTTTTTGCCCGGTTCGGTGAGCGTACCACGATATTCGCGAATCTCATCGGCGGTCAAATCATCGACATACGCATTGCCATCTTTAATCAGTTTAACCGCCCATTCATAAAGCTGGTCAAAATAGTCTGACGCAAAAAACAGGCGATCTTCCCAATCAGCGCCTAGCCATTTCACATCTTCAATGATGGCATCGATGTATTCCTGCTCTTCTTTAGCGGGATTGGTGTCATCAAAACGCAGGTTAAATTTGCCGCCGTAGCTTTCGGCTAATCCTGAGTTGAGGCAAATCGACTTGGCATGGCCGATATGCAGGTAGCCATTTGGCTCAGGTGGGAATCGCGTATGGACCCGTTGGTCAAAACGGCCGTTTTCGTTATGTTCATCAATAATCGTTCGAATAAAATTTGACGGCGTGTTCGCGCTACTTTCGCTCATGCACACTGCCCCCTTTTTTTTGAAATTTCTCTAAAATATCCGCGTATTGTACAACTATTTGGGTTGTAAGTGTATGGTGAATTTTTGGGGGAGAAAGAAATTGTCAATTGCTAATTGTCAATTGTCAATTGTCGATAAAAAACGACCATCCCACGTCCGAGGTTTCTTCTGTCCGTGTTAAAAAAGGAAAACGGCCGTTCCCCCAATCCCCACCAATGTCATTTCCGTCCGTGGGAAATGTGTAGGCAAACGGCCGTTTCCCCTCCAGTTTTGATAGGCATCGCCCATCAAAACATCAAAAACTGTCTATTTACAAATTAAATATCGTCGTTTAGACTTGTCTATATAACTCAAAAATATAGGGTGAAATTATGCACATGTCTATTGCCGAAACACACAACCGCCTTTCACAACTAATCAAAAAACTTGATACGGGTCCAATCACAATTACAAAACGTGGAAAACCTGTTGGCATCTTAATGGCCCCAGACGAATATGCCCAACTTCAGCGAGTACAAGCGTATTTACAGCTTTTGCGCCTGTCAAAAACACTTCAACAAAGTGGCGTTACAGCACGCGAATTATATGAATCTTCCAGACAAGAATTAGAGGATGCATCATGATCATCGATGCCAGCGTCATTTTAAGTGCCTTGTTTCCAGACGAACAACAAAGCCAATCACAAGCCATTATTCGTGATCACGTCGCCGGTCAAATTTCTTTGGTTGGTCCAACATTACTGGAATACGAGTTATCAAACGCAGTTTGGCAAGGAGTCCGTCGCCAGCGCATCACCATGC
>QQUD01000351.1 GCA_008501785.1 Chloroflexota bacterium | reverse complement strand
TCGAAATTGAAGACAACACATACTTTCAATGGATGGTTCCTGCCAAATTCTTGGCCGGATGGCACAATACCAGCGCCCGCCTTGGCCAAAACGGAAATACAGTTCTGAACGGCCACCACAACATTCATGGTGAAGTTTTTCGAGATTTAGTCGATCTCACCGAAGGCGATCAAATCTTTATTGATGATAAAGAAACATCATTCGCATACAAGGTTACAGATGTATTAATCTTGGAAGAACGCGATCAACCGCTTACCGTTCGTCAAGAAAATGCAAAATGGATCGGAACCACAGATGATGAACGCATCACCCTCATCACCTGCTGGCCCTACACCGACAATTCCCATCGTGTCATCGTCGTTGCCCACCCAATTGAGAATAATTAAAGTGAGGAGGTAACTCATGAGTAAACGTGTAAATATCAGTATTATTTTGGCAATTTTGTTGTTACTAGGAACAAGTATCGCTTTCGCCCAACAAAAACGCGGTGAAATTCATGGTAAAGTTCACGAAGATGTAAACGGAGATGGTCTTTGCATCGACACAGGTGTTGCAGGTGAAGATCCAATTTCACATATAGAGCTTGAATTTGTGAGCAGCGATGAAGCTGTTGTCATCAACTTAATAACCGGTGATGATGGCACCTACGGACTCGTCGCTGCAGGACAAAGCAACTGGCGCGTAACAGCCAATCCAGACTCAACCAAATGGGTTGTCACATCAGAGAAAACACGTTATGCAGCTGTTTTCGAGGAAACATTGGTAGTAACCGATATTAATTTCTGTGTGCAAAAAGTGGGCACAGTCACAACTGCTGGCGGCACTACCACGGGTGGCAGCAGCAATGCTGTCATCATCTTACCTGAATCTGGTGCAGCAAAAGACACTACCCCTCTCTGGCTATTCGCCGGTACAATCCTAGGTTTATCTTTAATTGGAATTGGCATCTTCTTCGAATTGCGCCGCCGCATAATTTAAAAACGTCCAACTTTACAATTGTCATTCCGAAGTCCGCTGAGGAATCCCTACTACCTTCTTTACAAGGGATTCCTCACTCCTAAGACAGCCTGCCCCGAGGTATCGAAGGGTTCGGAATGACAACTTTACTTAATAGACTTACAAAAAACCTGAGAGAGATTAGTAACCATCTTTCTCAAGGTTCATCAACCGTCAACAACACTTTCCCAATATTTTGTCGCTCGTGTAAATATTGGTGTGCTTCCACAACTTTTTCAAAAGCAAAGGATCGGGCAATTTGGGGCCGAAATAGCGCTTCATCATACCAGGTAACAAGCTGCTTCATCCATGGTCTGACAATGCTAAAGTTGTTCCATAACTGGTCCACACCTGCGCCAATCACGGCCTTGTTATCCCGCATCAACTTCATTGGTGAATAAAACGGCATCATTATCAACGTTCGCAATGTAGCTGCGAGCGAACGTTTTTGTCCCGTCACCATGCTTACCATCCCATAATGTACCAGACGACCCGCCGGTGCTAATAGGCGATAATTTTTGGGCCAAAATTTACCGCCAAATGGATCCAAAATGAGCTGGACACCACGCCCCCCGGTCATATTATTTAACACCTTTTCATAATCATGATTGCGATAATCAATTGCATAATGCAGGCCATGTTTCAGCAAAAAATCATGCTTCTCTGGCGATGACGTTCCATATGTTTCAGCACCCATAATTCGGCAAATGTCTAAAGCAGCTAAACCGACTCCACCGCTAACGCCATGAATCAACACCTTATCCCCAGATCGCACTGACCCCATCACAACCAACATCATATACGCCATGAGATAATGTAATGAAATGGCAGCTGCATCAGCTGGTGGCATCCACTTTAGCCGTTTGAACACTTGAGTATGAGGCACACACACAACACTGCTATACCCGCTGTGCCTGGTAATTGCAAAAACGGTGTCCCCTTCTTTAATGTTTGGCACACCTTGCCCAACCTGGTCTACAACACCAACAACTTCAAACCCAGGAATAAAAGGCGGGTCAGGTGTATCGCTAAACAAGCCCATTCGCGCCAGCAATTCGGCAAATGTAACACCACATATCTGAACACGAATTCTTACTTCACCAATATGGGGTGTTGGGTCAGATGCATTTTGAATTTGTAATACGCTTGGACCGCCATGTTTCTTTACCCATATCTGGCGCATAAATCCTTCTCCCTATTTTGGGCGAACAGTATAACGGGAACGGCCGTATTCCGCCACTCAATTACAAATTTTTTTTTATAGTACTAAAGCAGGAGCAAAAAAAACGTTAATCATTGGTTGTTGGTACTCAAGCGGGAGTGTCTAACAGCGAAACGATCCATACAATAATGACATGAAAACTTGTCCGCATTGTCATTCAACACAAAGCCAGGTAAAAGCAGGCCACAACCCATCTGGGAGCCAGCGTTATCTGTGTAATAATTGCGACAGGACCTACACACCAACTCCCAATCATCGCGGCTATCCTGTCGATGTCCGTTATCAAGCAATAGAACTATATCAAGAAGGGCACAGTTTTCGTGCAGTTGCCCGTGAGTTAGGAGTTGGTACCCAGAGCGTCATCAATTGGGTGCGTACAAAAGAAATAATGCAAAAACACAAAAAAACAAACGACACTCAAAATGGGGGTAATCATGGCTAAAATCCTCGTCATTGATGATGACCGCATGATCCGCAAAGTAATTGAAAAATCATTAGCTTCGCTAGGATATGAAGTAGAGACTGCCGAAAGTGGTGAAGATGGTTTAAATCGCATTAAAGCTATCAAACCAGATGTCGTAATCACCGACAAAGTGATGCCAGGAATCGATGGCTTTGAAGTAACCCGACAGCTACGCCGGCAACCAGAATTTGCTCATATACCCATTCTAGTTCTCACTGGAGATCAGGATTTAGAAGATAAATTGGCCGCATTTGAGGCAGGCGCTGATGACTATCTCAGCAAGCCGTTTGAGCGGGCCGAGTTGGCTGCACGGCTTACTGCATTGCTACGCCGCTCTAAAGCATTAGAAGCGGCACAAATGCAAGCTTTAGAAACAACAGAACTTGCACACCTCATTGCCGTCCATTCATTGAGAGGTGGAATTGGGGCATCAAGCTTATCAGTTAATTTGGCACTCTGTCTGCAAAATTTATGGCAAAGCGCAACACTGCTCGTTGACACTGTTCTCAGTTCTGGGCAAATTGCGCTCATGTTAAACAATCCACTGAAACATACGTGGGCACATTTGACCAAATTCGAAATTTCAGAATTAGATTTTAATAGTGCATCTGCAATTATTGGCAAACATGAAAGCGGTCTCAATTTTATCGCCTCACCAGCCAGCCCAACTGAAGCAGAGAAGATTCAACAAGAATTAATAGGCCAATCAATAAACCTGCTCCGTCCACGTTATCGGTATATTGTTGCAGATTTACCCCATGACTTTAGTAATCCATCTCTCGAAGTATTAGACAAAGCAGATACAATTCTCTTATTGCTTGGCCCTGAAATGGCATCTATTCGTGCCGCAGCAATTGCCCTTGATACCTACGATAAATTAGGGTACGAACCAGAAAAAATCAAACTTGTTCTAAATTGGACGTTTGAACAAGGTGGCCTGGCAAAGAAAAAAATAGAAGCAGCACTTCGTCATCCAATTTCAATGGTCATCCCCTTTGCCCCATCGAGATTTGTAACAGCCATTAACCGTGGCGTCCCGTTTGTGTATAATCAACCTGAAGACCCTATTTCTTCACTTCTGGAAGATTTCGCATTTCGGCAAAGCAAAGAGACAGATCGCAGTATTCCGCCTGCTTCACCAAGCACAGCCTGGCATCGCGTAAACAACCGGCTGCAAATTTTTAGCAACAATCAAAAGAAGAGCAAATCAAGATTACTTTTTAATTAAACAAATACTTTATTATCTAAATTGATTTCTTACTGATAAATCAAACCTTAAAAGGAAGGCGAAATGATGAACTTGCAAACTCAATTTCCTACATCTAGTCAAGATGAAATAATGCAAAATATGAAAAATTGGTTGACTGAAACTTTAGGAGATTCTGCAGATTTTATGATTCCTGAGTTGGCTGAAATGTTTTTGGAAGATGCCCCACCTCTCATCGCAAAAATTCAAACCGGGTTCAACATAGGGGATGGCAAACAGGTGAAAGAAGCTGCTCATACGCTCAAGGGAAGTAGTGCAAGCATGGGGTTACATGCTTTTTCATCACACTGCAAAAAGATTGAAACGTTTGCTAAATCGGGCGATTTAGCAGAGTCGGCCAAAAGTTTTCCAATGTTGGAAGCTGAGTATGCACAAGTAAAAATTGTATTGGAAGAATTAGTGGAATAATTAGTGGCATTCTTTATGATGACATTGTTGAAATGAGCTGATTTTTTTACACATAACTTAAATCATTTTGAAAAAATATAGAATGCTATGGTCCATCCATTGTTAACTACAGAATTGGAAAGTTCAGGATTGAGTCCTGAAAAAACGCCAAACCAGCAAGAGTGGGCGCTGTTTCTCTCTCGACTGAATAATTTGCTTGAAAATGATTCAGTCGGGCAAGTTGGGAGGAATGGGTCGATAACGGCCGTTTCTAACACATCTCTCGAAAAAAGCCTGCAACAGAAAATTAAAAACCTTACCATCCTCAATCATGTGATGAGCACAATTTCAACTGCCAGTAACAGCGAAGAAATGCTGCAAGTCATTTGTAAAAGCCTTGTCTCAGAATTCAACTTGTCAAAAGCGGCCGTTGCATTTCTACACCAAAATGGCGACCACCTTACAGTTGTCGCAGAATACCGGATAAAAAGTCAAAAATCTTCATTAAATATTGATATTCCGCTTCAAGATAATCAAGCAACAAAAGAGGTCATTACAACACGCAAGCCAGTCATGTTGTTCAATGCCCAAACCGATTCAAGACAAAACAAACATTTAACAAAAATTGCCGAAGAACATAACACGGCTTCCATATTAATATTACCGTTAATTGTTCAAGAAAAAGTGATTGGTACTCTGGCACTTAATTCTAGTGAAATGCGGGATTTCAAAGAAGAAGAAATTCAATTAGCCTTAAATATTGCATCAATTGTTGGACAGGCTTTAACTAACTCACAATTAGCAAACGTATCAAAGCTAGAGTTAAAAGCACGCCTAAAAGTTGAAGAGACCTTACAAGAAAAAATTCGCCAAGAAAAATTAATAAGTACCATATCTCGAAAATTCAACAATATCGATCTTGCTCATATTGATAAGTGTATTATTGAAACGCTGGAACTAATTGGTCGATTTCTTAATGCTGAACATACACATTTTCTTGTCCATAAAAATGATATTCAAAAACAGGAAAAAATAACATTCTTATCTAATTTTGGCTGGTATCACGCTTCAATCCAACCAGGAATTAATACATATAAACAACCACCAGAATTTATAAAGAGATGGGTTATTAATGAACTCAGTTCGGCTGACTTTATTCGCATTGATGATATTGAAAAGTTGCAAAATGAAAAAATTGTAGCAGGATTAAAAAGTGGGAATGTAAAATCTATGGCAGCAATGCCCTTCACAACCAAGGGAGATGAAAGAGGATTTATTGTTCTCCAAACTTTTAATCACAAACAAATTTGGAACGATTCCATTCAATATATCCTCACTGTAATTGCCGAAATAATTTTAAATGCTTTAGAGCGCAAACGAGTTGCAGACGCATTTGCACAAAATTCAGAAGAGCTATCAGCTTTATATCGTGCTTCCACCCACTTATTTAATGCAAATAATTTAAAGGAGTTATCCAAACAGGTCGCGGCAACGGCAACCGTTGAATTTGGCATTAGAAACTGTTCAGTTTTATTACTCAATTCATTTATCTATTCAAACAACTCGATAGAAAGTAACCAACCACACCTTATTCGGCTCTCTCAAGAGGGCGAATACCAGCATGAAGGTTCACAAACTTTGCTATTAAAAGGTCCTGGATTAATCTCAGAGACAGTCAGAACAGGTAGCAGTGTGTATGTACCAAATGTTTCACTTGATGAGCGGTATCTAACAGGAGATACTCATACTAAATCTGAGTATGTGGTGCCACTGCGAATCGGTGACCAGGTTATTGGCGCGATGGATTTTCAAAGCCCACGGTTAAGGGCATTTGATAAACAGACACAACACATTATTACTGTTTTTTGTGAACAGGTTTGCTTAGCCCTGCAAAACACTTTGTTATACGAAGAAAGCCGCTCGTATGCTCTGGAATTAGAGAAACGTGTTTTTGAACAAGAACAAGCAGAGACAGCGTTGCGTGAAAGAACAGAAGAACTCGAAGCCGTGTTCCAAGCATGGCCTGATTTATTTTTCCATCTCAATAGTGATGGAACGATCCTTGAATTTCGTGCCCAATCTTCAAGCAAACTGCACAGGCCACCTGAAATTTTTCTTGGCAAAAGAATGCAGGAAGTGCTACCTGCAAATGTGGGTCAATTATTTGAGGAAGCAATTACAGATTTACTTAACAGTGAAAAGGATTTAGTTTCGATACGGTACGAGTTAAACGTTCCAGATGGTGAGCTGCATTTTGAAGCCAGGATTACGGAGTTGGCAAATCGTCAAATGTTGACAATTGTCCGCGATATTACCGAACAGGTGCAAGCGGAAAAAGATTTACTATCAGCGAAAGAATCTGCTGTCGCGGCTAGTCGAGCAAAATCCGAATTTCTCGCAAATATGAGCCATGAGATTAGAACCCCATTAAATGCTGTAATCGGTATGACTGGCTTATTGTTAGATACAGAATTATCTCCTGAACAAAAAGATTTTGCTGAAACGACACAACGCAGCGGTGATGCACTGCTTTCGGTTATTAGCAATATTCTTGACTTTTCTAAAATTGAAGCAGGCCATTTAGAATTAGAAATGCAATCGTTTGATTTGCGTACTTGTATTGAAGATTCACTGGATATGGTTGCATCGAGAGCACATAAGAAAGGGTTGAATTTAGCCTATTATATTGAACTAAAAGTTCCGCGTTCCATAATTAGTGATGTGACTAGAATTCGGCAGGTTTTGGCGAATTTATTGAGTAATGCGGTTAAGTTTACACACCAGGGAGAAGTTGTTGTTCGCGTAAACGGCCGTTATCTCAATTACAATAACGACAACAGCCGCCCCTACGAGCTAAACATTTCTGTACAAGACACCGGAATTGGCATCCCACAAAATCGAATGAACCGGCTCTTCCACTCTTTTAGTCAGGTTGATGCCTCAACAACACGAGAATATGGTGGTACAGGATTAGGTCTTGCTATTAGCAAACAAATTGTGGAAATGATGGGTGGTTCCATTTGGGTAGACAGCAATGCCGGTAAAGGTTCAACCTTTCATATTACGATTCAGGCTATCATAACGCCTACTGATAGCAAAAGCCAAACCGCATTGTTGGCAAACAAACTCAAGGACAAGCGGCTCCTTATCGTGGATGATAACCAAACAAACCGAACCATTTTAACCAAACAAACAAAAAGTTGGGGGCTTGATTCTGTTGCCGTTTCTTCAGGGGCTAAGGCGCTAACTATATTGCAAAAACATCCAATCAACTTTGACGCGATTTTAGTTGACATGCAAATGCCTCGTATGGATGGGGTAGAATTCGTTCAGCATGTAAAAAATCTACTGCAAAAACGGGATGTCCCCATTATTATGCTTTCCTCCATTGGCAATCAAATTGCTCGCAATGAATGCAACGGGTGTAACGAGGTTTTAACCAAACCAGTCAAACCATCTATTTTATTCTCAACACTTCTAAAGCTAATAAGTGGAGAAAGCCCTACAATAATTGACAAATCAACATCAACAAAAAGAACGCTAGACCCAGAAATGAATCATCGGCACCCGCTGCAGATTTTGTTAGTTGAAGATAATAGTATCAACCAAAAAGTGGCTACGCGAATTTTAGCCCGGTTGGGTTATCACGTAGATATTGCCGGAAATGGGATCGAAGCAATTGAAGCCCTAAAAAAACAGCCTTACGATGTCTTGCTGATGGATATTCAAATGCCAGAGATGGATGGTGTTGCAGCCACTCATGCGATTCGGAAAGATTGGCCCAAAGAAGAACAACCACACATTATTGCGATGACAGCGAATGCCCTTGCAGGTGACAGAGAAAAGTATATAGCAGCAGGAATGAACGACTATGTGAGCAAGCCTGTAAAAATCGAAGATCTCATTGCCGCACTTGAAAAAAGCCCAGCATTACAAAAAGAATAAATACAATCAACCATGACAACCTTGCCTAATGGACAAGATAAAATCATACGAAATTTACAGTGCGGGACGATTATTCTCGATAGTCTTGACCAAATTATTTTCATGAACCCTACCGCCAAACGGCTGCTTGATGTAGATGGCGAAGAAATTGTAAACAACCACCAGCTTGTCCAAATACTTAAGAGTCCCCTCGATCTACATCGTCTGCCAGACCAGGATGAAGTCGTAAATCAACAGGTGCTTTTCACAATTGATGGAAAACAACATCGTTATCATATTGAATCGCTGCCTATTTTTGATAATGATGGGGAGAGAAACGGCCGTGTTCTCACCATCCAAGACATTTCTTCAATACAAGAAATAGAATCACAACTCAACGAAGCCAGAAAACAGACAGATATAGCGCTGGCCAAAGGAGAAATGGCGGCACAAACAAAAACAAGCTTTTTCAACACGATTAATCACGAAATCAGGACCCCACTAGGTGCCATTATTGGCATGAGCAACCTTTTACGCGACACGCCTTTAAATTCAGAACAGCTCGAGTTAGTTAAAACAGTTATTGCAAACAGTGACGACTTGCTAATTATTATCAATAATATTCTTGAGTATTCAAAAATTGAGGGGGGGGAAGTTGAGTTTGACAATCAACCATTCGATCTTCGAGATTCAGTTAAAATATCAATTAAACCCTTTTTAGCTGCTGCTGTAGAAAAATCCATTCAATTTCATTATCATATAAGCGAAGATACCCCCAACATTTTTTATGGAGACCCAATACGCCTTCAGCAAATATTAGTCAGTCTATTAAAAAACGCCATCAAATATACAGACCATG
This sequence comes from Chloroflexota bacterium, assembly GCA_008501785.1. The sequence continues at coordinate 5,393 of QQUD01000351.1, read as the reverse complement.
GTGAAATTGCTGTCAACATTTCCCACAAAAAATTAGCAGACGATCATGTCGAGTTACTATTTTCAATTAAAGATACCGGCATTGGCATTTCAAAACCTGACTTAAAGACTCTTTTCCAGCCACTCAGCCAAGCTGGCAATTATAAAACACGAAAATATGGTGGTGCAGGTCTTGGTTTAGCAATCAGTAAAAAATTATGCGAATTAATGGATGGCTCTATTTGGGTTGAATCTGAAAAAGATGCAGGCAGCACATTTCATTTTAATATCACATTAAAACAATCTGAAAAAACACCCAAACGATATCTGCAACCACAATCTCCTAGTTTGCGCGGAAAACGACTTCTGATCATTGCTCAAAATGCAGACCACCGTCGCATGATTAGCCGAGAAGTCCGCACGGCCGGTATGTCTCCTTATGTTGCTGGCAGTCCATCTGAAGTATCCTATTGGCTTAAACGAACCACCTATGATCTCACAATCCTAGATGTTCAGTTCCTCGGAACGCAAAACACAAATTTAATAGACCATGTGAATGAATTAGCTCCCAAACTACCGATCATCTTGTTTGGGTTGCCCGACATGATAAAAACATATGCAAGCGATGGGCGTGTCTCTGGCTTATTACCATTGCCAGTGGTCGCAACGAATCTCTATGAAATTTTTATCAATGCATTAGCAACGAGGAAAATTGATCAAAAGACAAAAAATCAAATCAAACCGAATGCAAAATTAAACGATATGGGAAAACGTCATCCATTAACGCTACTGATGGTGGAAGACAATCCTATCAATCAAAAAGTAGCAACTCGTTTGTTGGAAAGGTTGGGATACCAGTTAGATATTGCCCAAAATGGCGTGGAAGGTCTTCATGCTATCGAACAAAAATCGTATGATGTCATTCTCATGGATATTCAAATGCCAATTATGGATGGAGTTGAAACGACGCAGCACATCCGACAACATGTCAAAAAATCTCAGCAGCCACGAATTATTGCCGTAACAGCTCATGCAATGGAGGGAGATCGCGAAGGATATTTGGAAGCAGGTATGGATGATTATATTAGCAAACCAATCAAACTTGATGCGCTTGTTTCTGCTTTACATAAATGCAAACCTCGGGTAAAGTAAGTTCCTGATGTTTGTAAAAACGCCAACCAATCAAATCATTTATCCGTGTTTACCTCAGCTATTTCTGAAGCAAGCAAATGTAGACGGGGAGTATTGCAACGATTTGTGGGGACAAAATATCTGCCGCACCCGCCGAGGGCTGAAGCCCCTGGCTACGAGGTGGAAGGCCCTCCGGGCCTGACTGATTCTTAGCCCTGAAAGGGCTTTCATCTCGTAGATGGGGCGTTCACGCCTCATCGAAGGTGGCAAATTATCGTCTGTTCATTTGTCCCCACGATTTCTTGCTATACTCCCATCACAGTAATAAGTTGAAATAAACGGGTCGTTTGGTTAAAATTGGAGCTTGGACTTTGCTTGGTTATCGTCAAGAGAAGATTCGCTTGCATACCGAGGAAATGTCTTTGGAGGAGGTGCCGCACCCTGCCAGGTTCGTTGGCCCTCCTCTTCTTTTTGAGTTAAACAACCCTTTTGGCCTTAGTTTGCTGTGCAAAAACTTCTCTCCTTCTTCCACAAAATAACAGTTAACTTGAACAACACTATCAACACTCAAACCATGCACACCTTCCTTTACTTGCCCTTTCACAAGGCGCTCAAAACCTTTTGTAACTAACCTGATAAAACCCATCACCCTGTTGCTTCACAAGCATTATGCAACAGATTCACCTATCAGAATTTTCTGGAACTCGTCGAAGATAGGAATCATATCTCGCTTTTGCACCATTTGGCGCAGCCGCTGTCGCCCAAATTTATCTAGAAATTTATTTGCATACACGATTGCACGATAACTGTAAGAAAGCGTCCGCACCGGATCCGTGCGTGACGGAAACACATCCGATACCAGCCAGCCATCGTACCCCACCTCGTCCAGCATCAGGACTGCCTCTAGCCAATCCCAATAGTTAACAGTACCTGGCATCAGGTCCCAATCCCAGTTGCGGTAATTGTCGTTGATGTGGATCAGGGATAGACGATTGGCGTCGGCTGCGAGGGCAATCGCTTGGGCAGTTGTTTCAGCAGCGTAAAGAGCGTGTCCGGTATCAATGGTGATGCCTACGTTATCCAAACCAATTTGCTCGCACAGCAACAGCGTGGTCCCCGCATTGGGGACAATGACCCGTGCCCGTGGTTCGCTTTGTTTATATTCAATACTCAACTCAACACCTGGCCGATACGCGGCTGCTTCGCCGAAGCCGTCAACCAAACAGCGCCATGCATCACGGTAATTAATTTCGAAAGGGTAATCATGTCCATCGGAAAGTGGACACACCGTCACCAGATTAACGCCCAATTCGGCAGCCCAATCCATACCTGTTTTGATGGTTTGCACGGCTTCCGCACGAACCCCCGAGTCGGTTGAAGTCAATGCTCCGTGGTGAAATTTGGGTTCTGCTTTGATGTTGACATTAACGGAAGAGACAACCAAATTATGTTGGGCTAATAACGCTTTATAAGAGTCATAATTCATGCCCTGGAAATCAAAAGGATAGACAGCCTCAACACCACGTGTTCCTTCAACCTGCGCTGCTAAAGTCAGTTTCTCTGCTAAACTGCGTGGTTCATGATACTTTGCAAAACGATCGTTAAGCTGCCCCAAAAAACCTAGAATAATCGAGTATTTGATACCCATGTTTTCTCCCTCAACCCGAGGGAATCCTCGAGCAAACCTTGGTTAAGCTTCGATGCTCAATCCAGCTATTTCAATACACTCTTGTGCAACACGTGCGTTAATTTGCCTGTTTAGTTGCTTCAGTGCGACGATGTCACCCAGTTTTAAACCGTCTAAGAGCGCCATGTGATCACTTTCAACTGTGTCCGTAATGCGATCCATGGCCTCGAAACGCTGATAAAACAGGACTTGTATCTGGCTGCGAAGACTTTTCCACATACCTACCAGCCGTTCTGACTCTGATTTCCTACATAAAAATTCATGGAAGTCCATATCCAGTTTAGTTAGTTGGGGATAATCTTCCGAATCAATTGCCGCTCGCTGCTTTTCAATATACCTATCTAAACGTGTCCAGTCTTCTTCTTTCAATTTGTTGCCGGTAATTAAAAGCTCAAAGGCCAAGTTTTCCAGTACGGCCCGCAACAAAAAGATTTCTTCGATCTCTTTCGCGTTATAGTTTTTAACAAACGTTCCTTGGTTGGGTAATGACACAAGCAAGCCGTCTTGTTCAAGCTGGCGAAATGCTTCACGAACAGGACTGCGGCTGACTGATAATTGATCTGCTATTTCGGTTTCTTTGAGGTGATCACCGGGGTTGAGTACTCCGCTAACAATGGCATCATGAATTATCTCTTTCACTTCAGTACGTAAAGTCTTGGAGACCGGTTTGTTGGTTAATAGTGCCATATTTGAGCAAATCCTTTTGTAAATATTGCATACATGTATACTTGTATACAATATATCGAAAAAAAAGGATTGTCAAGCAGCAAGTTGAAAATTTGAAATTTGGTTTTTTAGATTCATTAGGGCTTATTTGAAGATGTTTTCAATTCTACGGCAAGGTTTCAGTTTCCAGTCAGTTCTACCTGTACGCCAGCAGTTGCGATTTTATTTAGGAATAAGGCACGCTTACCCTGTGTGCCCTGGTGAGGTTGAGGTTCGCTGGGAGGCAGGTTGAGAACGGCCGTTTCCGCCACCACCTCTCCCACATCAGCCACCCGCAAACAAAAATGATGTAACCCCGCCCCATTTTCCGCCAACCAATCTTGCAACGGATGATCATCCACCAACGGCTGCACCAACTGCAAATGCGTATTCCCCAAATCAAGATGCGTCAGCAGCACCGTTCCATCATTCACAGCTTCACTGAACAATACTGGAAACCCAAACTTATCCCGCCACACGGCCAAAGCAACATCCGTATCCGGCACAACAATCGCTAAATGATCTAATCCCTCAAATATCATCCGCTTTCTCCCATTCACCATTTACAATTCATTATTTTCCAAATTCCCAATTTCACAGCTTTTCGATTTCACCCACAATCGCATCCGAAATCTCCCCCGTCGTCGCTGTGCCGCCCAAATCCCCAGAACGCACATCACCCATCAAAACCTGTGCCACCGCATCCTCGATCAGAGCCGCCGCTTCCGGTTCTCCTAGATGTTGCAACATCATGCCCCCTGCCAAAATCGTGGCAATGGGATTAGCAATGCCTTTTCCAGCAATGTCTGGCGCAGAGCCATGCACAGGTTCAAACAGTGAGGGAAACATTTTATCTGGGTTAACATTGGCGCTGGGGCCAAGGCCTATGCTGCCAATCATTGCCCCACCTAAATCACTAAGAATGTCGCCAAATAAATTGGTGGTAACGATAACATCAAACCATTCCGGCTTTTGCAAAAACTTCATCGTGGCTGCATCCACATAGAGCATCTCATATTCAACATCTGGATAATCCCGGCTAACTTCGGCAACAATACGGTCCCAATAAACAAGACTGTGCAGCATTGCATTTGATTTGGTGACATTGGTGACACGACTGCGGCGAGTTCGGGCCAACTCAAACGCAAACCGGGCAATGCGTTCGATGCCTTGCCGGGTAAAAATGCTGGTCTGCACCGCCACGCCATTTTCAAAGTCAGGATGCACAAAGCCGCCCGGTCCTGCATATTCCCCTTCGCTATTTTCACGCACAATCACAAAATCGATCTCTTTGGCTTGGTCGGCCAACAAAGTTGGGACGCCTGACCATGCTTTTATAGGTCGAATATTGACGTATTGTTTAAACTGCTTGCGCATGATGAAGATGAATTCCCATGCAGACAAGTAGTCGGTCACATCAGGATGACCTGCGGCGACGAAGTAGAGGGCGTGAAACGGCCGTAACAAACCCACACCATCCCTCGGCATCAACTTGCCCGTCTCCAGATAATATTCACACCCCCAAGGAAATGCCTCAAACGCAAGCTGAAACCCAGATTTGGCCGCAGCCGCATGAAGCACATCAAGCGCACAAGGCATAATTTCCTTGCCAATTCCATCCCCAGGCAAAGCTGCAATGTTATATGTTTTCACAATTTAGTCCTTTTAAAAGAAAAGAGTGACACAGAGTTACACAGAGGAGTCACAGAGGGGCACAGAGAGAAGAAAGAGAAAAATCGGCATGGTTCAAAATTAAATGGATGATCTTTACACTTTTTGGGCGACCACAAGGGTCGCCCCTACGATTTGACCTCGTGTAGGGGCGGACCCTTGTGGTCGCCCTCTTAGGTCAAAATTGTAAAGTTAATTTGCCACATTCTGAACCATGCCGA
>QQUD01000022.1 GCA_008501785.1 Chloroflexota bacterium | reverse complement strand
TTTTGGATGTCGGGCTGTTGAATATTGCTGTGGGTTGTTACTAGAAAAGTGCTATCTTTGTTTGGTTCCATCCCAAATGTGACGGTGATGTCATTTGTGCCTGAGAGATGCATGGGGTGAATGGGAATGGCATACGGCCGTTTCTTCTCCCCAATTTCCCACACGATAAATTCTTCTGCATCTGTCTCTGTAAAACCAGAAACTTGCCAGGTGTGGCTGCCGCTGCCGTTGAACATGAGTTGATTGTTGTTAGCCATTAATCGGCGAGGGTAGCTGACTGTGATGCGATTGAGGTAGAGAACGTCAGTGGTGGTGAACACGGCCGTTACCCAATTCTCCCCTTCTTGCAGCGTAGATGCAGGTGACGTGCCAGTGAGATTGACATTTTTGCGACCACTCCATGATTGTTGGATGGGTTGGCTGTTGTTGAGTGAAAGTGACGTATTAAACCGTACTTGATTAGGGAATTGTGCCTTGGCGCGGGAGGTGAATTCGGTGGTGAAAACGGCCGTTTCACCACTGCCTGTATCTGGATGTGGTAGTTGCACCGTGTAAGTGAGCATCCGTCCTTGGCTGCCGATTCCGGTTTGCGGAATGCGGTCCCAATACCAGGCGTCTGGTTCATTTGGGAATGTGTCCCATTGATCGGTCCAGCCGCTAAAATAGTCGTTTTCTGGTTCTTTTGTGACGGTAAAAGTTGTGGAGGTCTGGATGTTGTGCGAGTGTGTTGTATTGGGAATCGTTTCGATTTGAGTGGGCATATCATTTACCCACAGCCAAAACACGTTGTTGGTCACAAACTGTTTTTCATAGCGGGAACTGTCAAATGCCCAGCCATAAAAACGAAGGGATTCGCCCGGTTCAAATACCTCATCTGTGTCACCATCAAATTGAAAAGCAACTGGCTCGCCGCGATGCATCAAGGCAAACGTGTGAGGATCAACAGTTGCTACAGGCATTTCTGCTGTTTGCAATGCTTCGTACGTGATTTCGTAAACGCCATCTTTGTCCAGCAAAATTTTGTAGACAGCGCGGTCGGTGGGTAAATTGGTGAGGGTGGGGTGGGAAACGGCCGTTTCTACCACTTTACTAAAAACCACATGCCAGCCTGCCGCGATTAGCAAAATAAAAACCAAAACTATTCGTTTCATGACATCATCCTATAAAAGGTTGTTCGCTTAATTCTTGCAACAGCGTTGTTAAATCTGCTTGCGCTTGTTGGGGTGTGACAATGTATTGTGTTGTCAAATGCTGCACGATTTTTGCCATGCAGTCCCCATCAACCAGGCGCTGCCAGATCGCGGTGCCAGTTTGGTTGAGCGTGATGTAATTGCCTGTATCGGCATCAAGAACGGTGCTGTAACCTTCCAGCTCATCGGTGATTAAGTCATTTTTTATAGGTAAAATTGATTGTGACACGAGATTTTCCTTCTTTTTGACGGTTAAAAAAGTTAAATGGTAATCAAAGATTGCACAGATTTCGCAGATTTTGCTTTTTTCACAGGTTTTAAATCGGCGAAATCGGCGAAATCTTTGATAAATTTATTTACTAGCATCCATCAGGTAGGACGCGGAAAAATGCAGAAAAACGTGGAAGCATCCTAAACTGTTTTGTTTTTGCGGTTGGAAGTTAATAGAATGAAGCCGATGAGGGCGGAAACGGCCGTAACCATCACCTCCCACCACGACAATCGACTCGCGTGATGTTTAATTGTGCTGTTCGTGTAGCGGCTGGCACGAGCATCAAGCTCAACTTCTTCCAGTTGATAAAAATAGGTAGTTCCAACGACAACTTCATAATCAATAAATTCATATTTAGCACCACGAACTGTGCTGCCCTCTGCTGAAATTAAAGTTTTGTTGATGCGATTGAATGGTCCGGTTTTCGATTCACTGCGATAGATGTGAAACCCAGCCGTTTCTTGCTCACTCCCGGTTGCCCAGGCGATCACAACAGAAGGGCTAGTGGTTAGTTGGACCACAAAAAATATGGCCGCAATTCCTAACCATCCCAAACCAAACAAACGCAAACTTCCCGAATTCTGATTTTCAAACATTCGTATATTTGTTTATTTGTATATTCGTGATTAAAGAGACAATACGGACTACTGGCTACGAATTTCAAGCGTGGTACGATAAACGTTGACGAGACTGATAAGTACGAATATGATCCAAACGGCCGTTTCCCACACCCGCGTACTGGTTCCGGCTAAACCAATACAAATCAATACAAAACTAATCCAAAATAAGCGGGTGTATGACGGTTTTTGCAACTGCTCACGCAAGGAACGACTTGCTTGCTGCGCTAACCAATGATTAAAACTGGTCGCTGCCAACAAGATGGCGGCCCCAAAAATCCAGAAAACATTGAATAAAAGTGAAAGCCAATCCATCGCGCGGAGTATAGCATAAATTATAAAGAATGGACCAGTTTCCAAAACTGGGACATTCTAAACAGAGGTCTTCATGGCAAAACAAAAATCACGCTTCGTCTGTCAAAAATGTGGTCGGGTAACGGCCGCTTACATGGGTCGCTGTCCCAAATGTAATGAATTCGACACCATGGTCGAGGAACTGCTGACCCCTGATGTGCCCGCCAGCAAGAAAAATCGGCGGGCGACGGGTCATGCAGTGAGCAAACCGCAGCGTTTAGCAGATGTGACATCTGATGGGTTTGAACGGCTGTCGATATCCATCACTGAGTTTTCGCGAGTATTGGGTGGGGGGCTGGTTCCTGGCTCGCTGGTGCTGGTGGGTGGTGATCCTGGCATTGGCAAATCGACGCTGCTGCTCGATGTGGCCGCCACCATTGCCAATCAACATGGAACAACGCTGTACGTTTCCGGCGAAGAAAGCAGCCGCCAAATCAAGATGCGGGCGGATCGCATGAAAGTTGCCGCCCACGATCTGTTTCTCGTCACCGAAACACGATACAACAATATTTTGAACCATGTGCAAGAACTGAGTCCGATATTGCTGATTGTGGACAGTATCCAAACCACCTTTGCCGAAGATTTGACTTCGGCGGCAGGCAGTGTCAGTCAGGTGCGGGAATGTGCCAGCCGTTTCCAAGAGCTGGCCAAAACGACGGGTGTTAGCGTTATTCTGGTGGGGCATGTGACGAAAGAAGGCACGATTGCGGGGCCGCGTGTGCTGGAGCATATTGTGGATACGGTGCTGCATTTGGAAGGCGATCCGTTTCACCGGTATCGCTTGCTGCGCAGCGTGAAGAACCGGTTTGGCCCGACCAGCGAAGTGGGCGTGTTTGAGATGGTGGAGAAGGGCATGGTAGAGGTCCCGAATCCGTCGGAAGCGTTTTTGGCGGAGCGAAACATCAATTCGCCCGGTTCGGCGATTGCAGTGACGTTGGAGGGAACACGGCCGTTACTGATCGAAATTCAAGCCCTGGCCAGCCCGACCACGTTTTCAAACCCACGTCGCACAGCGAATGGGGTGGATTATAATCGGTTGTTGTTGTTAACGGCCGTTCTCACCCGCCGCGTCCACATTCCTCTGAGCGAAAAAGATGTGTTTGTGAATGTGATTGGCGGGATGCAAATCAAAGAGCCAGCGGCCGACCTGGCAATCGCCGTTTCCATTGCCAGCGGTTTCAAAGACCGGCCCATTCATGCGGATATGGCCTTTGTTGGCGAAATTGGCCTCAGCGGCGAAATCCGCGCCGTCACCCGGCCCGAAACCCGCCTAAAAGAAGCGGCAAAGCTCGGTT
>QQUD01000736.1 GCA_008501785.1 Chloroflexota bacterium | reverse complement strand
GGGAAAGGCGTCGAGCCAGTAGGTAGCTCTAAAAATGAAAAGCAGCCAGCCAAGGCCGGAGCCGAATAAAGTAAGCAGGTAGGCGGTCCAGCGGATGCGATGGTTTTCGGTAAAGGTGGAGATGAATGCGTAGATAGTGAGAAAGAGGATGGTAGCGGCGATGATGCGGGATGTGTGCCAAACGGCCGTTAATGACATCCCCAGCCAGCGCGCAATCTGACCTAGCCAGACGTAAAATACGCCGACTAGTGCCCCGTCATGTGCTTCTGGCGTAAATGGAATCGTGTACAACCATTCCCCAGCATACCCTTGCAGCATTTTGGCCCAGTAGGTGTTTGAATCTTCAGGATTCATGATCAGGCCGGTGAAAACAAGTCCTTCACCAGTTAGGGAATGGGCGAGAAGGTAGGGGATGGAGAGGAAAACGGCCGTTGTCAACGAAACTAATAATGGCAGTAACCAAATTTGTGTCAATGAATTGTTTTTAACTGATGGACTGGATTGCATTGTAAACCTTTGCTTGCAAAATGATTTGACCTTATTTTAAAGCAAATCTTCATTGTCGTCTTTATGTTTGTCGTGAAAAATGGGCTATTGCTTTTTTATGACAGGTGGCTACCATACCAATATCACACATTTCTGGATTTATGTGTTTAATCATTTATTGATTGATCAAGAGGGATTTAAAATGGATATGCCGGTTCGAGAAAAATTTCTTGTTTTTGGTGCCCCAGATGTACAACATGCAGAAATTGATGAAGTTGTGGCCAGTTTAAAATCAGGGTGGTGGGGCACTGGTCCTAAAGTGATGCAATTTGAGCGTGATTTTGCTGAGTATAAAGGGGTTGATGAGACGCAGGTAGCGGCCGTTAACTCTTGTACAGCCGCGCTTCACGTCAGCTTGATTGCGGCAGGTATTGGTCCTGGTGATGAGGTGATCTCGACTCCAATGACATTTTGTGCCACGATTAATTCAATTATTCATTGTGGCGCTATCCCTGTATTGGCCGACATTGATCCAGTTACCATGAATATTGATCCGGTGCATATTGAAGCAAAAATCACCGACAAGACTAAAGCTATCTCCCTTGTTCATTTTGCAGGGCGACCTAGCGACATGGAAGCTATTTTGGCAATTGCAGAAAAACATAGCCTGATTGTGATTGAAGATTGCGCACACGCGATTGAAACGGAATATTATGGACAAAAGGCAGGCACGATTGGTGATTTTGGCTGTTTTAGCTTTTATGTAACAAAAAATGTGGCAACGGGTGAAGGCGGCATGATTATTTCTAAAGATGAAGGTGTCGTTGCTCGCTCAAAAATATTAGCATTGCATGGCATGACGAAGGATGCTTGGCGGCGGTATGGGGATGAAGGGCATGTGCATTATCTGGTAGTGGAGTCTGGCTTTAAATACAATATGATGGATATTCAAGGTGCGCTAGGCATTCATCAATTGGCGCGTGTGGAAAAGAATTGGCTGCGTCGTCAAGAAATTTGGCAGCGATACCAAGAAGCTTTTGCAGATTTACCGGTAGGTGTCCCCGCACCACCAGAAACCAATACACGACATGGTTACCATTTGTTTACCTTGCAAATTGATGAATCAAAAGCTGGTATCAGTCGAGATCGTTTTCTGGATGGGATGATCAAGAATAATGTAGGTGTTGGTGTGCATTACTTGAGTATTCCAGAGCATCCTTTTTACCAGGAGCGATTTGGTTGGCGTTTAGAGGATACACCTCATGCGGTACAGGTTGGGCGACAAACAGTGAGTTTACCGTTCTCCCCGGCGTTATCGGATGGGGATGTTGAGGATGTGATAACGGCCGTTACCAAAATCATCAAAAAATAATAGATACCTACACTCTTTCATGAATCGTTCAGCAAATAATCAACTGCGCACAGAATGGGAAGCGCGTGCAAATACACAAGGCTCTTCTTTATCAGGTGTATTGCTGCGTAATCTCTCACCTGCTTTAAATTTGTATATACACAACTGGCATGTTCACTTAATAAAAACACAATTGCTTACGCATCTTCCGGCGGGAGGTAAGCTGCTGGATGTTGCTTGTGGATACGGCCGTCTTAGCAAACCAGTCTTAGCGTTTGATCCCACAATGCAGTTGTATGGCCTGGATTTTGCCAACGCCTACTGTCAACAATATCGCACCGATTTACAAGCCCCAGCAATATGTGCAAGTATCAATCATTTACCTCTTGCCAATGCATGGTTAGATGGTCTAGTTGCTGTCACTGCGCTCATGTATGTGCCTGATAATCAAGCAAAAACTGTACTACAACAACTGATGCAGCGATTAAAGCCCGGTGGATATGCACTTTTTATCGATCCGGGCGCGGAGTTTCTAAATCTTGTGAGTAGAATGGGTGGTTCCGGATCAAGTACGAGTGGCACTAGTTTTTATAAAAAAGAGTATCTTGATTTGGCTGATACGGAAGGGGTTGAAGTTGTGGCAGCTGGGGGATTGCCACTGTTCACGCTTTTGCTGCCTTTGATGCATGGGTTGGGGGGGATGGAAACGGCCGTTAAAACCATCTTAAAAAGTATCGTAAAAGCAGACCGGAAATTAGAAAAGGTTCATAAATTTACGCTGCATCGCTGGATGCTGTTACGACGGACGGTGTAGATTTTCAGGAAGTAAAAAACGCTTACTTAAAAGATGTGTGGCGATAACACCTCCAATCAGGTAAGGGATAGTCAAAATTAAACGATCAATGGCTGCGGCCGCAATTGCTTGCGAACTCAACACGCCAATAATGATTAATAATGATCCAAGACTGGCATCGCGTACACCAAGCCCCATTGGAACAAAAGATAGCACACCTGCTATTCGAGAAATTAAAAGCGCAGCCAATAAAGGACCGTATTGAACATCAATCCCCATTGCCAATAAAATGAGGGCAAATCGTGTCAATGCTAATCCAAACGAAACCAGCATGATAAAGGCCATACCTAAAAGTGGTAATAATCTGGCATTTGAAAGCTGTATCAGCGCTTCAGTGATTCGTTTTTGCAATTGCTTTTTGCGCACAAAAAAAACAACACCAGCTACGATCAATCCTGAAATTAGCAACCCAAATAGCAAGATGGTAAGTACATTTTGGTTAAGGAAGAACTGCGGGTCAATATATTGTGGAAACCAAATCATGCCAGTAACGATGGCCGCCGTTAGTGTAAACCCATATCCAACCACTGTTTCAATCAGAATTGCGCCACCTGATTTTGTGTATGAAATATTCAAAATCTGTTTTTGCAAATAGGCACGAATGGGCATACCGGCCGGTACCGGAACGGTTGAATTTGCAGAAGTGGAAAACATGGTAATCAGCAACTGTGGAAAATATCGTGTAGATGCGCCCACACTTTTTAAAGCCAGTGCGGCAAAAACGGGGTTCAAACTTTCTTGAATTAAAAATGCAGCCAGCGAGCCAACTAACAGCCAGGGTGAGAAAACAAAATTTTGACTGCCTTCAGCAGATAAAATGGCTCTTCTGAGAAAAAAAACGGCGACACCTGTCGCTACCAACGTGACGATATAGGGAAGATATTTACGCAAACTGTTACTCCCTATTTTGCTTTATCAGCGATGGCAAACAGCCAATACCCAAATTTAGATTTAACGGGTATTTCTGGAAATAATTGCAACCTGAGCGGAAAACAAAAGTATTCCTGAAGCCTAAATCCTATTTGTTCAAATAGTTGATGTA
>QQUD01000521.1 GCA_008501785.1 Chloroflexota bacterium | reverse complement strand
TATTCAATAGGAGGCTGCTGTGGGACAAATGAAATTGGTAATGCGTCAAGTTGGACCGTGGGGCATGAATACTTACGCTTTGATTTGTGAACAAACAGGTGAAAGTGTCCTCATTGATCCCGGTGCGGACCCGGACACATTGCAAGATATGCTTGCCGGTAGTAAGCCGGTTGCCATTTTGTTAACGCATTCACATTCAGATCATGTTGGTGCGCTTGATGAGATGTTGTCGAGATTGCAAGTGCCGCTGATGGGTCATGCCGGTCCATTAGGTGCCATTGGTGTTAAGTTTACAGCAGACCATTGGCTAGATGATGGTGATACGGTTCAAGTTGGCACACACATTTTGCATGTTCGTCATGCGCCGGGGCATATTGGCAATCAAATCTGTTTTATCATCGAAAATGATCATCGCATTATTGTAGGTGATACGATTTTTGATGGCGGTCCTGGTAAAACCTGGTCGAGCGAAGAATTCCAGGTGACGAGAAAGACATTAAAAGATGTCGTGCTGCCCTGGTCAGATGAATCTGTTTGTTATCCAGGGCACGGTCCTCATTTTCGCCTTGGCGACCGGCGAGCTGAAATTGAAGCATTTTTGGCGAAAGATCATGGCGATTTTTATGGTGATGCCACCTGGGATATGGATGTGAGCGGCGAGATTGAAATCACGCTTTTATAGAAAAATATGGTGAAACGGCCGTTCCATGGCACAAGGCTCACTTGCAGAAATGCATCAAATTGTTGAAATATTAGGCAGATAAGAAGCGTTATGGACTATCGAAATTTTGGGCGAACAGGTGTAAAAGTTAGCCAGCTTTGTTTAGGCTGCATGAATTTTGGTGGCCGTGCTGATGAGGTGGAAAGCATTCGCATTATTGATGCAGCGATTGATGCGGGTATCAACTTTCTGGATACAGCGAATGTATATGGTCACAATCCACAAAAATTTGCAGAAGGACGGGGTCGCAGCGAGCAGATTATGGGCAAGGTGCTGCAAGGCAAGCGCGACTCCATTTTTCTGGCAACAAAGGTGCATTACCCGATGGGTGATGATCCGAATTTGCGTGGAAACAGTCGTCGTCATGTGATTGAACAATGCCATGCTTCGCTGAAACGGCTCAATGTGGATCATATCGATTTGTACCAGCTTCATGCAGCTAGCGCAGACATTCCCATTGATGAAACATTAATGGCATTGGATGATTTGGTACGGGCAGGTAAGGTGCGTTATATCGGCACGAGTGGGTTTCCGGCCTGGAAGCTGATTGAATCGTTGTGGGTTTCAAAAGAACGGGGATTGAATCGGTTTGTGTCGGAGCAGCCACCGTACAGTTTGCTGGATCGTCGGGTTGAGCGTGAATTGCTGCCGATGGCGCAGACATATGGCCTTGCTGTCATTCCCTGGGCACCGTTGGGCGGTGGATTTCTGGCTGGCAAATATCATCGAGACACCCCCCCGCCTGCTGATTCACGATTTGGAGCTTTTTGGACGGGATTTTGGCAAGAGCATCGTGAATCTCGTGCATTTGAAGTGTTGGATGTGGTGTTGGCCTTGAGTGAAGAGAAGGATTGTACGCCTTCGCAGCTTGCGCTGGCATGGAATATGGCACAGCCTGGAATCACGTGCCCGATTATTGGTCCCCGCACAATGGCACAGTTGGAAGATAATTTGGGGGCAACGGCCGTTTCTCTCACCCCAGACGATATGTCAAAATTGGATGCAGTTGCACCACCAGGAGGTTTTACTGTTCCTTATTATGGCGGCACTGAGTGGGCAGGTTGGCATCCAAATCAATTTCGTTGGATGTAGGAGAAATGATGGCTGAAACATTTATTGAACTCGAACAGAAAGTGCTTTCTTTATTTAATGATGGTGTGTATCAGCAAGTTTTAGATGTGTTGGCGGCAAATGAAGCTAAATTCCCTGAAGAATTAGGCTTCAACTATTATTTGCGCATTTGTGCAGCAGCGCGGCTGGATGATAGTGAGCAGGCTTGTGATTTGCTGGAATCGGCCTTTGCACAAGACCTTTGGTTTACCGAGGAAGTGCTGCGTGAAAGCCCGTCGTTGGTGCCGCTGAATGGAAATGAACGATTTGAGCAGCTTATCGTAGTGAGTTTGGACAAGATGTCAAATTCGCGCACGGAAAATGTGGTAAAAACGGCCGTTCCCGACACCCAACCCCCATACCCGCTGCTGCTCGCATTGCATGGCAATGGCAGTCATGTGGAAGCCGAGTTTGGTCATTGGCAAACGGCCGTTTCCGATGGCTACCTCGTCGTTGCGCCACAATCTTCATTTGCGATGCTGCCGGGTCGATTTTATTGGACGAACTCAGAAACGGCCGTATCTGAAATAAAAAACCACCATAAAGTCGTTCAACTGCTCAATGAAGGCAATATTCCCTGTGAATTGACTATCTACAAAGCCCTTTTACACGAATATCCACCCGATTTTAAAGAAAAATTGGACACATTGCTGGAAAAACAACCGGCATGAAAATGAGATTGGGAGACTAGAGATTAAAGACTACAAGACTAAATTTGCACTTTCCTCCTCTTCATGGAATCAGGGGAGCTAAGAACACAAACGGCTTTTAATAGGGTTTGAGCCGGTTCTTAGACTCCCCGATTCCGGTAATAATGAGCTAGAGCTTGAGCTAGAGTTAGGAGATAGAAAATAGAACGAGAGAGTGGTATCATTCTCGCGGCTAAAGGCTAAAAGCTAAATGCTGAAACTTGATGGCTGATACCTGATAGCTAACAAAGGACTTCTATGGAAAACCTCACTAAACAACCCACCGGCATGCGTGGATTTGTGATTGTCTGGATTGGTCAGGTCGTTTCGATGTTGGGAACGGGCATGACCAATTTTGCGATTGGCGTCTGGATTTACCAACAAACTGGCGAAGCATCGGCATTTACCTGGGCGATGGTTGCGTTTTTTGCGCCCAGCGTCTTTTTTAGCCCGATTGCTGGCGTGATTGTGGATCGGTCAAATCGGCGGCGGGTGATGATTGTCAGTGATTTGATTGCTGCGATTGTGACGATTGGCTGGGTGATTTTGCTGATGTTTGGTGATTTGCAATTGTGGCAAATTTATCTGGGCAATTTTATTTCTGGTGCAGCCAATGCATTCCAATTCCCAGCGTATTCGGCGGCCATTTCGCTGATGCTGCCGAAGGAGCAATATGGTCGTGCGGCGGGCATGTTGTCGTTAGCACAGTCGGCATCTGGCATTTTGGCTCCTGTTTTTGGCGGTGCGCTGTTGGGGTTGATTGGTCTGTCGGGCATTATGGCCATTGATGTTGTTGCAGCTTTGTTTGCAGTAGGTGCGTTGTTGATTGTATTTATTCCGCAGCCAACGGTGACAACTCAGGAAGGCAAAGGTAATTTTTGGGAAGAGTTGGCGTATGGGTTTGTGTATATTTTTAAACGGCCGTCTTTGCTTGGCCTCCAACTCGTCTTCTTTGGCATTAACTTTTTAGCCATGTTTGGCATTGCCGTGATGGTGCCGATGATATTGGCGCGTACCAACAATAATGAGCTGCTGCTTGGTAGTGTGCAATCGTTGGGCGCGGCTGGTGGGGTGATAGGCGGGTTGTTATTAAGCACTTGGGGCGGTCCCAAACGCAAAGTGCATGGCGTTTTACTAGGCATGTTTGGGATTAGCGTGTTGGGTCAAATGTTGATGGGCGTCGGGCAAGGATTGATGATTTGGGCGGCAGCTTC
>QQUD01000073.1 GCA_008501785.1 Chloroflexota bacterium | reverse complement strand
TTTTCGTGGCAAAATTCATAAGAAGGTGCCTCTGGTGATGTTGGTTAGCACCATAAACTTTGCCATGAAAGGGGCATCTTCGCCACCTTTTATCTCTCTATTCGGTTTTTAATGTGCGAAATATAGGTTAAGTGATGTAGTCATGCCCGAAATGGGTGGGATCAACCTTTACAACGCTATCCGCGAAAAATATCCAGACGTAAAAATAATACTGATGAGCGGCTATGCACAGCAGCTAAACAAATCTCAATTACCCTTAGAAAAGCTGTCCTGGTTAAAGAAACCATTTACAATTGAAAAACTCACACGCACCCTCCACAACGCCATAAAAAGCCAATCTTGACAGAGATTTCGCAATTTACCCCAAAATAAACAGAAATACTTAATGTGGACCCTTGTTATCCACATAGTTTTTGTTATAATCCCGATTGTGATAAAAAGCACACAATAGTTGTGTTCCCTGTGGACAATGATAAAATAATTAATCTCATTATTTCTATCATTCTTCAAGTATTAGTTCTCTTAATTTTTAGGCGGCTGTTCATTTCAGAGGAAGAAAAACCGCAATAGTTCAAGAAACAGGAGAATAGCCATATGGCAAATGCAGCAATAGATGCCAAAGTAAAAAGCGGCGGCATATCAAGACGTGAATTCCTGTATTACATTTGGGGAGCCTCCCTTGCCCTTTTCACTGCAGAGTTTGCTGGTCTGCTTATCTGGTTCCTTATTCCCAAATTTCGGGAAGGCGAGTTTGGGGGGAAGTTTACACTTCCTATTGACGAAATCCCTGAGGTAAATGCAGAACCAGCGGACAAACCAGAAGGGCGATTTTGGCTTGTGCAGCTAGATACGTCAAACTCAGATGGTGAGGAACGGATGTATCGAGCGGAGGATGAAGATCAGGACATTAAAGGTGTGGCAGCAGTGTACAAGGTGTGTACGCATCTGGGCTGCATTTATTCGTGGAATGGCCCCAATCAACGCTTCGAATGTCCATGTCACGGGTCTAAATACCGGCTAGATGGCCGTCGTATCGAAGCCCCTGCCCCTCGTGCCTTAGATCGGTTTAAGGTTGAGATTTTAAATGCCAATCGTGAAGTAATTGCTGAATCAGAATTGGTGGACGATTTTTATCAACCTGTTGAACTACCGAGCGATGCAGCCTTTATTAGCGTTGATACCGGTGATCGCAAAGAAGGTCCTGAGGGCCAAGAGTTACTTTGCGAGTTCTCTGGCAATTGCCCGTAATAAAAAGGATAAGGAGTTAGAGAATGGCTACCTTTTATGATCAAGTCAACGAATTGGGTATTAAACAGGCGACCATTACCAAAGCAGATGAAATTGTAGAACGCGTTACGGCGGGTATGAATATCGCCGATATTCGTTCGGCCTTGCGTGGTGATGAACCCCGTCGTCCCAATCCTCGATTACGTCCTCATGCGGACAGCTTTTGGTTTCATATTCGCCCCAGCTTTTACCACACGGAAGTCACCCACATCTATCCAACGTTTAGGTTAGGTTGGTTGTCAACCTTCATGTTTGTGTGGGAAACCATCACTGGCATTATTTTGATGGTGTTTTATACGCCCAGTCCGGCGGCCGCTTATTCTGATATGTGGAATATTTTAGGCAATGTGCCATTGGGCCAATTAATGCGCAATATGCACCGGTTAGGTGCAGAAGTGATGGTGCTGGTGGTCGCCCTGCACATGCTGAGGACGTTTATTACCGGCAGTTATAAAAAGCCGCGTCAATTTACCTGGGCGACTGGCGTTTTGTTACTGGTGTTAACTGCGTTGCTCAGTTTTAGTGGTTACTTACTTCCGTGGGATCAGTTAGCATATTGGGCTTTAACTGTATTCTTGAGCGGTGCAGAAGCGGCTCCAGCTCCGGCTGCTGTGAATTCGAACATTTTGCTAGTGCTGCAAGGTGCGCCTTCACTGGGTGCGGCTGGTTTGCTGCGGTGGTACCTATTTCATGTGCTGCTGCTGCCGCTGTTATTGGCTATCTTTTTCTTTGTCCATTATTACAAGGTTGTGCTGCATGGTCTCTCATTGCCGCCTGGACGTGAGGAGATTGGTGAAGATACAGCAAAACGTGTACCAAGAAATGAACGGACCTATTTTATCCCTGACTTATTTACAGCTGAGTTGATGTGGACTGCTTTAGCTATATTATTCCTAGTGGCTGGGTCTCTTTGGTTCTGGGATGCACCTTTAGAATCTCACGCTGACCCGATTGTAACACCACTACATGTTGTGGCTCCTTGGTACCTTTCTTGGTCGCAGGGTTGGCTGAAACTGGCTGATAAAACATTGGTTGTTGGCTTCATTCCTGTGCTGATGGTGGCATTTATTGTGATGCCTTATGTCGAAGTTGGAAAGAGCCGTCGTTATGCAGACCGACGTGTCGGGTTAACGGTTGCATTCGTCTTTATCGCGTTTATGCTGGTTTCCAATTGGATGGGTTCACCTGAATTTAGGGTTGAGAGTTCGGCTGAACTTGAAGTTGCGGGTGAAATTATGCCAGGGGAGGGTGCATCGATTATGAAGGGTGTGCCTTACGAAGAACTGACTCCCGGTGTTTATTTACCCGGTCAGGTTGTGAAAGAAAAGCCGTATTTGACACGGGCGCTGGCTGAATTTGAAGCTGCGATGGAGCGGCACAGCTGTACGGAGAATAATATCAACCCGGATTTAGATGAATGCCGTAATTTGGGTGGTGGTCGTTATGGTAATACATTTACTGATAATGCGATGCCAGACCCGTATGCTGAACTAAAAATCACGCAGGTTCAGGAAGATATGGTTAAATTAACCTTGTTCTTCCAGGTTGTGAACCCTGAAAATCCCGAAGAGATGTTGATCGACACTGAGGTTGATGATTGGCGTCATGCGGATTCTTTCTATGAAGAAGAGTGCCGTTTCGCGAATAAGAATTGTTAACAATTTCAGGTATCGGCAGGATTAAGAAGAGGAAAGTGAACCTATGCAAGTTAAAGTTGTGATTGGAACCGTCGCTTTTATGTTGACGATGATCATCTTTGGATATGCCGCACTACGTGAACCTGCTCGCCTGGAACATTTCACCGGTGCTGCGGTGGGTCGCAGTGTGGAAACCGGGGCAGAATTGTATGTGAATAACTGTGCAAACTGCCACGGTGAAGAGGGTAAAGCGGAGACCTGTAAAGATCCGGGTAACGGTGAAATCATTGGTTGCCAGGGTATTCCATTAAATAATAAGGCGCTTGTTT
The DNA here is from genome assembly GCA_008501785.1 of Chloroflexota bacterium. Next base: position 481 of record QQUD01000073.1, on the reverse strand, counting down.
GTGGCGAAGAGCCGGAGCGTCTGGAGATTATGGGATGGATCGGTTCGAAACGTGATTTTGTGTACACGACTATTTCGGCCGGACGTGGTCAGATTATGCCGACGTGGTCTGCTAATTTTGGTGGCCCAATGCGTAATGATCAGGTCGTGAATTTGACAGATTACGTGCTGAATTTTGAAGGCGATGAGCTGTGTAATGCCCCTGATGAGCCAAAATTCCCTTGGCCGGAAACAGCGGAAGAATTTTTGGCTTCGTTCCCAGATGGGGATGCAGCACGTGGTGCAGAATTGTATGAAATTACCTATGGTTGTGCAGCATGTCATGGTGCATTGGATGATTCAGCCTGGACTGGTACAGGTCCGTGGTTAGGTAATATTGCAGACATTGCACCGAATCGGATTCCTGAATATTCGTTGGAACAATATCTCTATGAATCAATTTTGGAACCCGGCGTATATGTGGTTGATGGATACACTGATGG
>QQUD01000080.1 GCA_008501785.1 Chloroflexota bacterium | reverse complement strand
GTCACCTTGATTAAAAATGCAGCCATTGACATCACGGAGGAAAAGTTAGCGGAAAACAAAGCATGGTCACTCATTAAAAAAATCATTAAAGTTAACCCGCTCACTGGAGAAGAAGTTGAAGCCACAACGGTTGACATCCTGAGAGATTTTTTGCTGCTGATTGGCAAAGAGCAGGAGTTGGCGCAAATGGAAGCGCGGGGGACTTTGGAGGAAACGGCCGTTTGGTTAGACACTCAATTAGGTACATTTCTTTCCCTGGCAGGCGAACTAAACCAATTGTTTTCAGACGCATGGCAGGCCATTCAGCCAGAAAACCTGCCTAATCTAACCACCAATCTACAATTATTAACCGCTCAAGTGGGTCGATTTTTACAGCGAGCCTGGACATTTGCACGCACAGTTGCAGCTAAAGTGTTGGCGTTCATCAAAAAAGCCTTACTGAACTGGTTAAGTGCTTTTGCCAACGATATACCTGGTTATCATCTGCTGACTGTAATTCTGGAAAAAGACATCTTTACCCAAAAAGCTGTCCTCCGTACGCCCACCAGCTTAATTCACGGATTCATGAGCCTGATTCCGGGTGGTGAACAACAATTCCAACAAATGCAGGAAACAGGCATCATTCCCAATGCTGCCGCGCGAATTGAAGCATTGATTAGTGAATTAGGCATCTCATGGCCGTTCATGCGTGACTTATTCCTCAATATTTGGCAATCATTAACGATTGAAGATGTGATCAACCCTATTGAGGCCTTCCAACGAATTACAAACCAGTTTGGTGAACAAATCGGCCGTTTATTTTCCTTTGTCACACAAGTCGTCAAGATTGTAATTGAGCTAATTCTACAGCTCATGAACTTTCCCTTTGATATCATCCAACGAATTATTGCCAATGCAACGCAAGCCTTTGAAAACATCCAAAGTGATCCAATTGGTTTTTTGAAAAAATTGCTAGCGGCAGTCAAGCTTGGATTTACAAAATTCTTTGACAACATATTGCAACATTTACTCAGCGGGGTAACAGATTGGCTCTTTACCCAAGTTCGCAAAGCCGGCATCGAACCCCCTACCGAAATTACACTGGCATCCATATTCGATCTGGTGGTTCAACTATTGGGCATCAGCATGGATCAAATTTGGCAAAAGCTGGCCGATCGAATAGGTCAAGACAAGGTAGACCGCATTCGTGGTGCCATCGATAAATTAGTCGGCATTTGGAATTTTGTGCGGGATGTACAAGAACGCGGCGTCGCCGCCATCTGGGAATATATCGAATCTCAAATTAGCAATTTATGGGAAACGGTTATTGAACAGGCACGCAGTTGGATAGTCACCAATATTATAGAGCGGGTGACGGCCAAACTGCTGTCAATGCTCGATCCCACCGGTATTATGGTTGTCGTCAACAGCTTCATCGCTTTCTTTAATGCAATCCAGTCAGCCGTTGAATATTTACGAGAAATGCTGCTCATTGTAGATGGCTATGTGTCTACAATCGCCTCCGTTGCGCGTGGTGATATTGAACCAGGTGCCGCCAGACTCGAGCAAGAGCTATCCAACAGCATCCCCGTCGCCATTGGCTTCCTGGCCAATCAGGTGGGCCTGGGCAATCTAGCTGAAAAACTAGCCGAAATCATCGCCCGCATCCGTCAAATAGTAGATAAAGCCCTCGACTGGCTCATGGACAAAGCTGTCAATCTCGGACAATCCCTCTTTCAATCCCTTGGATTAGGTAAAAGAGATGAAGAAATTGTAGGTTTAACAGATGAAAAAGTGAATTTACACGAGACTATCAATCTACGTAATGAAGAACATGAAATCGCTAATCGCGGCAATTCATATGAATTAACGATGTCTTCGCCAGTGACTGCCTTGCTAAACTTACACCCAAGCCAAGAAGTTCGTGATGCTTATGAAAAATATTTGCTTGATATTAGCAAAGCCACAAGTCCGACAGGCCGAAAAAAGGCAGCCAATCGTAACTTACCCAAGATTATAGCTGAAATCAAAAACCATGGTGACCCAAATGCCCCAGGTGCAAGCGCACCCGGTATAGGTACTATTGCACAACACTCGATGCAACAAAATAGACTTTATAAAGGTAAAATCGAAGTTTGGAAGTTAGAGTCCGAACATGTAATTCCACGAGGATTTATTAATGCAGCATTTTTAGCATTAGGAGTAAAAAGTGTACCTGGTAATGGCAGAGATTATAAACGTATGCATACAATTCTCATTTACAAAGGTGCAGCCGATTTAAAAACAGAAGGGCCTTTAGGTGACACCAGTCTCATTAGTTCCTATAAAAACACACTCTGCAAGATCGGAAGAGAGTTATTAGCAGTCCCGGATGCTCACCGTAATTTAGCGAAAGATGAATTAGTTAATTCAGTACTAGGCTTGTTAAATGAGTTTGGAGCTGATGCATTGTACGCTACAGAAGATGCAGTTTATGAAGAAAACCAGAAAAATGGAGCAGCTCGTGGTCCACAAGGTGAGCCAGAACCACCAACGCCTAAAACAGAAAAAATAAAGGCGGCATTCATTCGTCAGAGAGACGATGTACAAGAAATGCTGCAGATACGTTTACAAGATTTGATAACGAACAGAAATATCGATCCAACGCAAACTATTTGTAAATAAGAAAAGGTTTAAAAATCTCCTTCGGCTATCTTTTCGAATTAAGAGGTTGAGGAAGATGAGTGCAGAAAAATTTTGTATGGCTAGGAACCAGACCATGAAAATGCGTATTCCAAATCAGGGATTTTGATGGTTCTACCGGAACCTGTCAATGGATTAGACTTTGTACTCGAGGATTTTTCATTTGGATGCAATATTTGCACTATGGCGTTAGACTTCGACAGGATCGGAGACCACTTCTCTCAGTCGTTTTGAACGCCGAAAATCATAATCTTTGACCATTCTTCGCCCTCAACTAAAATGAAGAGTGCGAAGGGAACAAGGGGAGCCTTTTTCTAAGCAATTACAACCAGCTTGTTAGGGTCTCGATATTCACCACAACTGAAAAACCGTGGCCGTTTCTCCCTCTCTCTAGCCTAACCACTTCCCTTTCCATATAATGACTCCTATGTCTGTCGACTTAATGCAAACGAAACTATACATACCGTCAATGCGGACGAATCTAGTCCCGCGCCCTTACCTCGTCCAAAAACTCAACGATGGGCCTGGGAGCAAACTCATTCTCATCTCAGCGCCAGCAGGCTATGGAAAAACAACGCTGGTTACAGAATGGATCGATCATATCCAGACAAATGCAACAACTTCGCGTTCTGAAGGTGAAGGGAGGGCAATCTGTTGGCTATCATTAGATGAAGACGATAGCCAACCACAACAGTTCTTTCGTTACCTGGCAGAGGCAATACGGCCGTTATTCAATGCCCAATCCTCATTGACTCAACGCCTCCAATCGCCGCAACCCTTACCTGCTAAAAATTTGATGGCGGCATTTGTAAACGATGTCACCCCCGTGTCCTCCTCCTTCTACCTCATTCTCGACGACTACCATGCCATCGAATCAGCCGACATCGATAAGTCGATGGCCTTCCTGCTTGATCGTATGCCGCCGCAAATGACACTCGTCATCACCAGCCGGTCAGACCCAGGCTTCCCGATTTCACGTCTACGTGCCAGGGGGGGGCTGCTCGAACTGCGTGCCAATGATTTGCGTTTTACTGAAACCGAAGCGGCGCAGTTTCTGAAACAATGCATGAATCTCACTC
>QQUD01000081.1 GCA_008501785.1 Chloroflexota bacterium | reverse complement strand
GGTGGTCGGTCTTCTTTCCTTCCAACCTCCATGTGACGTGTTTGCGCTAGCCGGCCCAGACCGCAGCCCGGTAGAGCGCTCCCTGCCTGCGCTTCGAGATCGGTTCCAATGTAATTGCCCATTATCTGGTTTGCTGAGGTACCTTCATTCTGAATCCAGGTGCCGGAGTTTCCATTGCCACGGATTAGATTCCTTGCTTCAGGGTTTTCCCCGCCGATAACATTGTTTGTTGCTCCAAAACCAATCATCACTCCCTCTAAACCATTACCAAGGGCACCGGCACCGGTCACGTTTGTGCCGATATAATTGCCTAGCACCTGGTTTCCCTCTGTATCCGTATTTTGAATCCAGACTCCGGTTTGGTCATTGCCGCTTATTAAATTGCGTGCTGCAGGACTTTCGCCGCCGATAATGTTGTCTGTCGCTCCGAAACTGATTTGCACACCATTATAGTTTGGGATATCTCCTGTACCGAAAACATCTGTCCCAATGAAGTTACCCAACACTTGATTCCCCGAGGTTCCCACTTCGTAGATCAAAACCCCACTAGCTCCATTGCCACTGATCAGGTTGACTGCTCCAGCAGTCTCCCCACCGATGGTAGTATTCGTTGCACCGAAGCCAATGAACACGCCGTTTTGGGCATTCGCTAGAGAGCCTGTGCCGGAGAAGTCGGTACCAATATAGTTTCCAAGCACCTGGTTTCCCGATGTCCCTGCACTCTCAATCCAGATGCCAGCTCGTCCGTTGCCGCTAATCAGGTTGCGTACCCCCATGGTCTCGCCACCAATGATGTTGTTCGCTGCGCCAAAGCCAATGAATACACCATGTTGGTTATTCTCAACAATAGCCGTGCCAGAAATATCGGTACCAATGTAGTTACCGAGAACGGAATTGTTCATTGTGCCTATATCTTGGATCCAAACGGCCGTATCTCCATTGCCGCTGATCAGGTTACCCTGACCCAATGTCCCGCTGCCAATAAACCTGTCTCCCCCAATCGTCGTATTTGTCGCGCCATCACCGATGATTACCCAAATCCTGGAAAGTGCAATATCTGCAATCCTTGAATCTTTACGCCATCTGCACCCCAAACAGCGAAACCGCGCCCACTTGATAGCTCACGACCATCCAGGATCACCCCAGCATTGCTGGCGTCAACTGTCAAGTTATCGGCATAAATCGTTGGCAGCCCGCTGGATAGGGTAATGGTCACCGGGTTGGTGGGAGGAAAGTCAGTCGGGTCAAATGTGATAATGTCTCCTGCCACAGCATTTTCCATACATTGGCGCAGCGTTCCTGCACCACTATCATTAGTGCTGATCACAATACATTCAGCCGCCAGTCGGGTTGGTTGATCGCCTGAAAGTTGGGGAGGGATTCGCAAATTGGAATGAGATTCTACTATGGAGGGTATTTGCGCCACTGTTTCTATTCTTTTTGTAATGTGTAACGGGATCGGTTCTGATTCCATCGAGTGGCTGACCACCAACCTTGCTGATAGCTCAACAGGCTCTAAATTCGGTATGGGTTCTGCCAGGGTGTTTAGTTGTGGATTGTCTTTAAAAGAGTGGTCTTCAACTTGAGATTTCCGCACTTGCATCACAGGTACAAGCATCTGACTCCGATCTTCCCCTGATGAGAGGAGGATGCCTTGCATGTTCACTTGCCCGATAAGCATGATGAGCAATATCAATATAATACCTGGACCGATCAGGAGACGAAATAACCTTTTCATCTGGCTTAACTCCTTATCCATTTAGTTCGAATTCTTGATTACGACCGGCAAAAACACTCTGAATGGCACGGCAAACTCACTGGTGTTGCCATTGGTGTCAGTAGCTGTGGCGGTGAGGTTCACGCCAACAAAACCATCTGCGCGAGTTAGCGTAAAGAAGCCATCATTATCCGCAATCACCCTGCCTTCAAACCAGCGCCCTTCACCTGCAGTATCTGAAAACACCTCGACAATGTTGCCGAGATGCGTGCGGCCGGATATGTAGGTATCGGTGACCTCCGTTATTGTGGGCGAGGCCAGTTCAACATTGCCTCCGTTCATGGTCTCAATACCCGAACCACCATTATTGTAGATCGCGTTCTGGGTCACTGTGTTGTAGAGAGTGTTCGTACCTCGGATAGTTACACCGACCAAGGAGTTATATGCAATTGTGTTCTTGATACCGACAGAGTTATTCGTTGCCGCAAAGCCAATGAATACACCATATTCTCCGTTACCGAGGGGAGCAGTACCGGAGACATCTGTGCCAATGTAGTTGCCAAGAACGCGATTCCATGAGGTTCCCTCATCTTGGATCAAGATACCATCCAGTCCATTACCGCTGATCAGATTTCCTTCGCTAAGATTACTTCCCCCAATCGTATTGTGAGTTGCTTCAGCGTGAATGGTGACACCCTGTTGGGCATTGGCGATAGGTACAGTCCCGGAGGCATCCGTACCAATGAAATTGCCTCTAATGGTGTTGCTCATTGTCCCACTGTCCTCAATCTTTATACCATCATCTCCGTTACCACTGATCAGATTGCGTGCTTCGGGTAAATTACCGCCAATGATGTTGTTCGTAGCACCATTGTGTATAAGCACACCTGTCTCAGCATTGCCAAGAGCAGTGGTGCCGGAGACATCCGTACCAATATAGTTACCCATCACCTGATTTTCTGAAGTGCCCACATCCTCGACACAGATGCCAGCTAGTTTATTGCCGCTAATCAAGTTGCTTGTTCCAGGAGTATCGCCACCAACAATATTGTTCGTCGCCTCACTATGGATAAGTATTCCGTATTTACCATTGCTTAAAGGGATAGTACCAGAGACGTTGGTGCCAATGTAGTTGCCTTGGATAGTATTGCTCATTGTTCCACTATCTTCTATTTTTATGCCTATTATCCCATTGCTACTAATCAGGTTGCGTGCCTGAAAAGAATTCCCGCCTATAAAATTGTTTGTTGCCCCATGATCAATTAATATGCCTAGTTCCTCATTGCCAAGGGGAGCCGTACCGGAAAAATCTGTGCCAATGTGGTTGCCGAAAATATGATTTGCTGAGGTCCCTTCATTCTGAATCCATACACCGACATCGCGATTCCCGCTAATCAGATTGTCAGAGATTGTATGATCCGATGCACCAAAGCCAATAAATACACCACGGGAATTGGGAATAGCGGAGGTGCCGAAGATGTTGGTTCCAATATAATTGCCTATTATCTGGTTTGCTAAGGTTCCTTCATTCTGAATCCAGATACCAGCATCTCCATTGCCACTAATCAGATTCCTTGCTACAGGGTTCTCCCCGCCAATAACATTGTTTGTTGCTCCCAAACCAATCATCACGCCATCTAAACCATTGCCAAGGGCACCGGTACCATTCACGTTCGTGCCAATATAATTGCCCAGTACCTGGTTCCCCAATGTAGCCGTATCTTGAATCCAGATTCCAGTACGGTCATTGCCACTTATTAGATTACGTGCTTCAGGACTTTCGCCACCAACAATGTTGTCTGTCGCTCCGAAACTGATTCGCACACCATCATAGTTAGGCAGAGTTCCTGTACCAAAGACATCTGTCCCAATGTAGTTACCCAACACTTGATTCCCTGAAGTTCCCACATCGTAGATCCAAACCCCACTATCTCCATTGCCACTGATCAGGTTGCCTACTCCAGTAGTCTCACCGCCGATGATAGTATTCGTTGCCCCAAAGCCAATGAACACGCCGATTTGGGCATTCGTCACAGAGTTAGTGCCGGAGAAGTCGGTACCAATATAGTTTCCAAGCACCTGATTACCTGATGATCCCATACTTTGAATCCAGATACCTGCCCGTCCGTTGCCGCTGATCAGGTTGCGTGCCTCCACAGTCTCGCCACCAATGATATTGTTCGATGCGCCAAAGCCAATAAATATTCCTATATTCTCGTTACCTATTGAATTCGTGCCGGAGGCATTCGTACCAATATAGTTGCCGAGCACCTGGTTTCCTACTGTATTTGCATCCTGAATATAGACTCCGGAAAATCCGTTGCCACTAATTAGGTTACGTACTCCGGGAATCTCACCGCCGATAATATTGTCCGATGCGCCGTAACCAATAAATATCCCTTCTTTTTGGTTACGGAGGGAATTTGTACCAGAGATATCGGTACCAATGTAGTTACCAAGGACGGAGTTGTTCGTTGTGCCTGTGTGTTGGATCCAAACGGCCGTATTGCCATTGCCACTAATCAGGTTACCCTGACCCAATGGCCCACTGCCAATAAACCTGTTCCCCCCAATCGTCGTATTTGTCGCACCATCACCGATGATTACGCCATACTCCGGAAAGTGTAAGATTTGTAATCCTTGAATCTTTACACCATCTGCACCCCAAACTGCGAGACCACGCCCGCTCGACAGTCCGCTGCCATCCAGGATTACCCCAGCATTGCTGGCGTCAATTGTCAAGTTATCGGCATAAATCGTTGGTAGCAAGCTGGTCAGAGTAATGGTTACTGGGTTAGTCGGAGGAAAGACAGTAAAGTCGAATATGATAGTGTCTCCCGCTACAGCGTTCTCCAAGCATTGGCGCAACGTTCCTGCACCGCTATCATTTGTGCTGAGCACTGTACATTCAGTTGCCTGTCGGGTTAGTTGATTGCCTAAAAGTTGGGGAGTGATTTGCAATTTGGAATAAGATTCTACAATTTGGGGTATTCGTGCCTCTGAATCTATGCTTTCTATAATATGTAACGGGATCGATTCTATCCCCACCGGGTGGCTGACCACCAGCCTTGCTGATGTCTCAACAGGCTCTAAATTCGGTATGGGTTCTGCCAGGGCGTTTAGTTGCGGATTATCTTTGAAGGATTGGATTTCTACTTGAGGTTTCTGCACTTGCGTCACAGGTATTGGTAGAATCAATTGAGGATGGATTTGCTCCCGTGACTGAATGACATTAGGGAATCGAGACTGCGCCTGGGATTCTGTTGTGAGCGAAATGAGATTTCCAATTGACAGGTAAATAAAAACACATATGCAAAGGTACACAAGCTTTTTTGACATCTCAAGCCCCTCCCTGGCTTGCTATTCCGTCCAGCCACGCATAATTAGTTCGTAGCGTTGACGCAGCACCTGCGCATTAGCCAGGTCCAGAGCCGCTCCCAGTTCTTGGAAGATGGCAATGCACTGCTGTATCATCTCCATCCCATCCTTGATTCTCCTCGTGTCTGCGAAATAGAGATCAGCCAGAGAAACCAAAGTGCGACCCAGTTCGTATCGACGCTCTCCACTTTTTACCAGACTCAGGCTGGCCTGTAATTCAGTTTTGGCCTGATCAGGCAGTCCTTGAGCCTGATAGACTCGGCCTAATATGCGCCGTGCTTTTGCTTCTTTGATTTTTGAACCCTGCTCAATAGCCTTTTGCAACGCTTTTCCGGCAACCTGTCGCGCCTAATCCAGTTGAGAACGCCTTAAGTAAATCTCTGCCAGCGGAATTTGAATAAGCACCAGCCATTCCTGAATGTCGTGCGTTTCTGCCAGACGCAGCCCTGTGGTCAGATGCTTGTGTGCAGCTTCGTCGTCACCTTGGGCCAGGTAGATAATAGCGGCCGTTTCCAGAGCCAGAACGCATAAAAAAGGACTGTCGAGCGTTTCAGTCGCCAGGCGCAATCCAGCCTCCACAAAGCCTTCTGCCTCTTCTAAACGCCCCTGGTGGAAACAGGTATCTGCCAGATTGCAGAGGACCATTGCCTCTCCATAGCGATTGCCAATATCTTGATGCAACGGCAAAGCTCTTCTGTAAGCAGCGTCGGCGTCCGACCATCGTTCCTGGTCAAAAGCAATCGTTGCCAGGTTTGCGTAAGCAGTAGCCATCCCTCTTTGATGCCCTAATGCTTTATAAAGTTCAGCACTGCGAGAGCAATGTTCATCAGCCTGGGTCAAGTCTCTTTTAGCCCGCAGGATAACACCCATCAGATTATGGGCCTGTGCTTCTTCCACCATGCCGGTGGCCAATGTAGCGTGGACAGGGGGCAGACCTTGGGTTGAACCCGACTCACTCCCTTCCTTACTCAATCGCAACGCCTCCTCCGCCCAGGTCAGAGCGGCTGCTGGTTGACCTCGCCGGACTTCAATCAACCCACGTAAACAACGTATCCGCATCTCAACCGCTTTACTTGAGGCTGGTTCCAGGACAGCAAGGCTACGATCCAGCCATGTGATGGCCAGGTTAAATTTGGTCTGGCGCTCGTAAACGCGGGCAATCTTCCATCCCAGACGAGCAATACTCGCACTATTGGCCTCCGTTAACCCCACTGCCTGCTGGTAACGAGGTAGGGCCATATCAAACAACCCCAGATGCGTGTAGACATCACCGAGACCTTCTGCACAGATGAGTTGCTGCCCCAGTTCTGGTTCCACATTGGCTTTCATCATTAATGCTTCAGCACGTTCAAAGGAACTTCTAGCTGACTTATAGGCAAAAAGTGCTTCAGCTTTTTGCCCAGCTTGAAGCAGAAATGCGAGCGCTTTCGGCCACACTTCCGCCTCAAAGAAATAGCGAGCCAATTGTTCCAACCTGGCCTCCCGTTGGTTGCCTTCCGAGTAGAGCGTTTCTACCGCTTCACCCACCCGCCTGTGCCATCGTTGCCATTGTTCCTCACTTACCTGCGCCCGCAAGTCATCATAGAGTACAGCCTGGGCCTGATCATGCCAGAATCTATATATGCCATTTCCCATCTTTTTAACAAGCCCGGCAGCCAATAACCTATCGAGGACGTTCAGGGAAGTTTCTTCTTTTAAATCCCCAGCCAGCCGGACAGGATTGAAGCTGAAGCGAACGCCAACGACTGCGGCGAATCGCATAAATTGTAAAGCAGCCGCATCTAGTTGTCGGTACCGGTGTCGGATCAGTTCCTGCAGGTGTGGTGAGAGTGGAATCGCATCCCATTCAGAAACATCTAACCAGCCCTCTGACTGAAGCAATCTGATTTGCTCCGTTATAAAAAAAGGAACCCCTCCGACTTCTTGAAAGAGACGACGACCCAAAGGCCACAGATTGCTATCACGCATGGTCAGATCGGCAACCATCTGGTTAACGTCTTGTTCAGGAAGAGGAGAAAGAGAGATTTCAGTCAACAGGTTTTCCCGGCTGAGGATAGATCTCAGTTCAGCCATTGGGTGAGTGGTATTAATCTCTTCCGACCGATAAGTTCCCACAATCAAAAGGTTTGCATGCCGCCTCCGGGTTAACAGGTGACGAATAAAATCCAGGGAGATATCGTCCGCCCACTGCAAATCGTCCAGCCAAAAAATAAATGTCCTCTCGTTAGCTAGAGCGGTAATGAATTCGGTCAGACTATGGAAACGCCGGGCAGGGGCATGCTCCATTTCAATTGCCGGATTTAGTGGCAATTCTGAGCGAACCACCTGCAATCTGGTGACGATTTGGGCTACCTCAGCGAGCCAGACAGAGTCTATGTTGGGGATGAGACCGACCTCAACCAAAGGGTCGAGTGCCTCGCTAAGGGCTAGGTAAGGTACTGCCTGATCTCCAGGATAAAATTTGGCTGCACAATGTAAACAGATTTCGGGTACTACTCCCGTAATAAAATCCTGAACCAGGCGCGTTTTGCCAATTCCTGCCTCACCGCCAACTAGCACCATTTGAGCCATGCCCTCACCTGCTCTGGTCAGGCAGTTTTGTAAGCCAACCAACTCAGCTTTCCGACCAACAAGGGGAGAGGCATTGTCTGTAAAATGGGGATGCGGTAGTGAAGCGAGGGCTTCTTGCCTGTCCGGCCCGTGAATGACGGGAGATTTTAGTTTTAGCAATGGGGGAAAAGCAGCGAATAGCAAGGCTTGGGTTTCATTCTTATCCAGACCGAGAACACGAGCAATTTCACTGACAGTCTCAGGCGAAGCAGGCTTGTTTTTCGGATCATTAATCCAGCGACCTACAGTTGAGCGATTCACACGGATTTGAGTAGCTAACCATGCTTGCGAACGGTCGTGTTTTCCTAAAAGATGCAGTAACATCTCGGAGAATGTCGTGGTCACCTCCTACCTCCATACCTTCGGTGCCATCATTTGACACATCAGCGCAACATCTTAGTTGCATTGCTGCAACACCTCTTGTGATAGGCTGAACTACAAAGTTGGTTGCAGAGAATTCTATACCCCCAGCATCATTATAAAGTTGAGAGAATCCTAGAGGTAAGTGTCTTTTGTCATTTATTTGATGCTAGAGGTTTCCAACAGCTCAAGATAACTGTCAGCTATCAGGTTTTTTAGCGATTTTTATGATGGCTTAAGCCACGAATAGATGGAGGAGGTAAGCGCTATGTATAGCCAAGCAGCATTGACGCAAAACCATGTTTCTTCTATGCAAACCGCGTCGTCATGCAATCTCATTCGCAGGTGGTTGGTCAAATTTGCAGTCTGGCTAAGAAGTTTTCGTGTTCAAAGTCGTTGGGTGCAAGCTACCATTTTGTTTACAGACATCACTGGGTTCACCGCTACTTTGGCTCACCTTCCTCGATACCGACAGCAGCAGGTTCTGGCGGGTCTCACCGGCGAGTATTACCGTTTACTGCGTCAATGCGTACGCGACAGTGGAGGGCGGGTAGATAAATTCATCGGGGATGGCATGATGGCCGTTTTTGATGACCCAAATCATGCTGTTAGGGCGGCCCGGCGGATTCAAGAGTGCGTTGCCAGATTCAATAGCCAACAAAAGCAGTGTGGGGAGCCAGCTTTTCCAACTCGAACGGCCGTTTCCAGTGGATGGGTGATTTGCCAGAACCTGGGTCGTTTTGGGCGCCGCGACCAGACCTACTTGGGAAATGCAGTCAACACTGCTTCGCACCTGACCGAGATCGGACAAGCGGGGCAGGTGTTGATCTCCCGTAGCACTTTCGATCAGGTTGCGGTGACAGCAGAGTTCAACCGCTGGCAACCGACCGATGAAGATGGAAAGGGCGATGGAATCATCGCTTACGAATTAAATGACAATGTTAGCTAGTTTTTTACTACTGAAAGGCTTGATTTTCTACAAATATGCAAAGAGAGCGAAAAATGAACTTCCTGTATAAATTGTTTGGCAGAAAACCCCCTTTTACTAAAGAACCAGCTTCCAGATTCTATTTGGAGAAAGACAACATGGGAACCAGACAAGACACCTTAAGCCTGGCAAATTCGTATTGGATGTCCCGTATATCCGCAACAAAAAAAGACCCCTTCACACTCTACACATTCAACTCAGAAAATGACGCACGAAAAGCCCTGCTGGCATTGCCATACATCCACATAGCTGAAGATTCACAAAAACTCATCTGCACAGAAGTGTTGATTTTCGGCTACTACTCAACGCTAGAAGGAAAATACGAAGCTATCATCTGTGGAGATAAATTGACACAGGAAATGTGGACACAAGCCAAAGCCAGTTTCTCCAAACACGGGGGGCATCGAAAGAATGACCTGAAGCCGGATAAGTGCCTCGCCTCGCATACTAACAGGGTCATAGCTGCACCAGACTAGGTAGTGTTTGTCAGGGAAGAGCGTGAGAAACGCCTGGGCATGACCATGATTTATCGCGTCCACCAGGGGCTTGATGCAGCCTCAGCCAAGGCGTTCTTAGGGAAATATCCGGTAGCGATAGACAACTGATTCTTGTGTAAATTGTCTTGCGATTGCAAGCGGAGGATTTTGTAATGAAACAAAAAGTGATAAAGAAGTGTTTTTTTCTGCTTATATTATTAGTTACCGGCACCTTGTGCCTTTTAGAGCTGCCTTTTGATGGGGTTCATGCTAGCCTATACGATCCCACCCCCATTCCGGCAGTAGACATCTTAACCAAGCTCCAACCATATCAAATATCCATGGATGAGCCGTCTAGTGATGGCCGCTCACTTGAACAGGCTCTGTTTCTGTCTAATGTGGAATTGTCTCCCGCTGACACTCTGGAGCAACAAACATTCGATGTCATTGCCGACGCCACCATATTGCAAGGCTATTCCTCTCACAATTTTGGGGACACATCAGATATGTGGACCGGCTACGATGAACATCTGGATCCTTACGGTAAGGTTGCACGCGGCCTAGTGAAGTTCGATATAGCCGCTTTGCCTGCCAATACAACCATTACTAAAGCTACGCTCCGGGTCTATCTCGTTGGTTCCTGGGACTATCCAGATACCGAACGTACGATCACGGCTCATCGTGTAACCGGGAATTGGTCGGAGAGCAATTTAACCTGGAATAATAAACCGGGGTATATCAGCAGCGCCTACGATTCAGAGTCCATTGGCGAAGATGATTTTGGTTGGCACAACTTTGATATAACCAGTCTGGTTAGCGCATGGCATAACAATACATACACGAATCATGGGTTCATGTTGCGTGGTCCCGAGGTGTCCGGTTTTGATGCCAGTTGGCGCAGTTTTAGCACGAGGGAAGGCCCATACCCGCCACAATTGGTTGTGGAGTATGTTCCTGTTGGCGCGCCAACGCCGACACCGACCAATACGCCAACGCCAACCAGCACACCAATCAATACGCCAACGCCGACCAGCACACCAACCAATACGCCAACGCCGACCAGCACACCAACCAATATACCAACGCTGACCAGCACACCAGTTGTTACGCTAGAGCCCGTTTCTGAAGATATTCTAGTATACTTGCCGATTATTTTGAAAATTTGGGATTCGGGAACTGTTCCTCCAACTGCTCAACCAACAGCCATACCAACAGCTACAGCTACTTCACCTCCTACATCCCAAACCTGGGTAGATGTCATAAACCACTGTAATTGTACCGTCTTTGTTGATTTCGACGGTCCTGAGACCAGATCGATTACCGTCTCTGCCAACAGCAGCAGGGTCTTGTTCCTGATACCAGGTACCTACTATTATGAGATCAACAGCTTCGGTTGCGGTTCCGGTAGCGGCTTTGTCACGATTCCCGATGCAGTAACCTATGACTTCCACATTTACTGCTCATAAAATGTACGCTGCCACCTTATCTTGACATTCACGAGATGTGCCTACAGCCATCAAACTGCGCAACACTTCGATATGTTCCCGCATCGCAGTCAAGGGTTTGCGACGGTCCACGCCGACACGGCTGGCAATGGGTTCCCACCACGCGCTCAGACCAAGCATAACGCGGCTTTGACCGTCGGCCGTTTTGCCAGCCAACTCCCACATGGTGCTTCAGGTAGCAGCAATCACCGCCGGGTTGCGTGTCCAAATGGGCAGTACACCCGAACCGAAGCGCATTCGTTTCGTTTCATTCAAGAAGGCGCTCATCAACACCACACAATCGCGTGCCAGTCGGGTGTCTGCCTGCCAGATTGTCACCCAAATATCGTAGATTTAAAAGAGAAATTGATTATTTTGTGTTGACAATCAAACCGGTTTGATTTATGATAGTCAAACCGGTTTGATTGTTTGTTTCATGGATTCGGAAGGGATAGAGGATGAAACGCATCACCATTTCTGATGTAGCAGCCCAGGCAGGTGTGAGTAAGAGCACTGTTTCCCACGCCCTTAGTGGAAAACGGCCGATTTCGGCAGCAACCCGTGAACGCATTCAACAAGCAATTGATGCCCTTGGTTATCAACCAAATCCGGTTGCCCAACGTTTAGCCGGTGGGCGAACGAAGACAATTGGCTATGTGTTCCCCCTCTATGCACCCCAAATTGCCGGTTTAGAAATGAAATTTATCGCCAGTACGGCGAATGAAATTAATCTGGCGAATTATGCTTTTATGCTGCTGACCCATCCAGCGGACGATGTAGACAACTTGCGTCGGTTTGCATCAAGTGGACTTGTGGATGGATTTATTTTGATGCAGGTGCGTTTAGAGGATGCACGCGTGCAATTCTTGCAGCAGGCAGGTATCCCCTTTGTACTTGTTGGTCGTTGTGCAGATAATTTTGGCCTTACCTATGTGGACATTGATCTGGCTCATGCCATGACAGAATGTTTGACTCACTTGACAGAGTTGGGCCATCACACCATTGCATATTTGCATCAAGATGCTGGTGATTTTGGCTTTATGTACCGTGCGCAGCGTGAATTTTTGTCTGCCTGTGAAGAGAAAAATGTGACTTCATTTGCTTATCCAAGCAAGTTGTCTTATGAGAGTGGCGCGGATGCGATGTCGGCATTATTGCAGCAGCATCCAGAGGCTACGGCCGTTATCACCTGGAACAACACCGTCGCCTGGGGAGCCATTGACGTGGCGCAGGCAAACGGCCGTTCTATCCCACACGATTTATCCATTATTTCATACGGACACTCCAGTTTGCCCTACGCCAGCCGGATACCGCTGACTGTTGTTGACATTCATCCAGAACAGTTGGCCGCAACAGCGGCGCGGCTGCTTCTGAACAAGCTGGAAGGGGATCAGGATGATTCTCAAGTGTTGCTTGAATCGACTTTGATTGTTCGGGAGAGTACGGCCGTTTGCCCAAATGGCCTTTCTAAGTGACCGTCAAAATATTACTTCCCTTTTTCGGAGTGGAGGCTTTAGCCGGAACGGTTCCGGCTAAAGCCTCCACTCCAGGAAGTTAATTATGGACGCTCGCTTAACTTGCTGAATCAGGCAGGGCGCACTTTTTTTAATAATTTAGTACCGGCCACACGACATCGAATGAATTCGACGTCTGAGGTCTGCAAACATGTTTATGAACGTTAAGAAAATAAAACGGTAATAGGGAACTTGTCATTCCCGCGCAGGCGGGAATCCATGACGTAGTCGAGTAGATTCCCGCCTGCGCGGGAATGACAGGGCCACATTTTGTAGTTTTCTATTACCTGATTATTTATTTAACTTCCATAAACATGTTTGATCTGGCAGACCCAAAATTCATTTTGGGTATCACCACAAAAGAAAAGCACAAGTTAACCGCACACACACAATTAGCTTGGTTAACCTGTGCCCCCACCTTAGGAGGTGTAACGCTCAAGAATATCAAATAGTACAAGCCTAGCAAGCTTTATTTTCCTGTAACTCATTTTAAAACAAAAAAATTAAATATTGGAGAGGAAGATAATGAAAAAGGCACGTTTTTTCCTTTTAATCATGTTGATGGCCCTATTGAGTTTAATGGTGGCCTGTGGCGGTGCTGAACCTGCTGCGGAAGAAGAAGCCGCACCTGCTGTCGAAGAAGTCGCCGAAGAGGCTGTGGCTGAAGAACCGGCCGAAGAGATGGCCGAAGAAGAAAGTGGCGAGATTGTCATTTGGTCTCGCTACGATTTGTCTGATACCGAAAACAGCAATTCGGTAGCCTTAAATGAACGCATCAAAGTATTTGAAGCCGAAACCGGCATCACTGTTGTTTATGAACAAATTGCCTGGGATCAGCTGTCACCCAAGCTGGCACTGGCTGTGCAATCTGGTGGCAATGTGCCGGATGTTGTGGAAATCGGCAGCCAGCACGTACCCGCGTTGATGGATGCAGGTGCTTTGATGGGGTTGAATGACCTGCTGGCAGATGAAGCCTGGGTTGGTGAACTGACCGAGGGTGATAATTTGGCGTGTGTGATTGATGGCGAACGTCGTTGTGTGGCTCACAATGTGCGTGGTGGTATGACCTATTACCGCATGGACCAATTCCCTGATGGGTTCCCGGCAACGCAAGATGCTGCATTAGAAATGGCTGCTCAAAAGAAAGAAGCAGACCTCTACTTCAATACATTCTATGCAGGTCGCAGCTACGCAGCAATTGAAATTGCCTGGTGGCCGCATATTCACTCGAATGGTGGCAACATATTTGATGCAGAAGGTAAACCGGTCTGGTCTACCCCTGAAGTGGTTGAGGTTGTTGAATGGAGCCGCAAACTGTACACGCAAGGTTACTTACCTGAAGTTGCTGTAACTGGTGATTTTGCCGATGCGGAATCGGTTTGGCTTGATGACGCCAGTGCTGCATTTGGTGGCGGCAGCTGGTCAGCAATTTTTGTGCCTGGTCTGCAAGATGCGGTGGATGCTGGCAAAGTTGGTGTCACCGGTGGTCTTAGCTTCAATGGCGGCGATCCCTACGTCTTCCTGGTAAGCGAAGGCTGGGCCGTTCCCAATGGTGCCAATAACCCAACCGGCGCACGTGCTTGGCTGCGTGGTTACATGGAACCAAGCTTCCTCGCATCCTGGGCAGAAGCCCAATATGGCATTCCCACAACCAGTGCTGCCTACGAAGCCGGTCAATTTGACAGTGCTTTCTACAGCCAGGTTGACGAAATCCTGGGAACACAAGGATTGTACATGCAGCAAAGCCCGTACTACGTTGAAAGCTTAGACTCGCTGGCAATCGCTTGGCAAGAGCTGTTGTTAGACCCTGAATTGGATGCAGCTGCCCATCTGCAAGAAGCACAAGATGAGGTGCTGGCACGTTATTGGGAGTAAGTTGACGCACCGTTAAACGACAAACATCCCGGAAGTTCGAAAACTTCCGGGATGTTGAATCAGCCGGAGGAGGATTTTTATTCATGCGACAGGGCAAAATTTATCCCTATCTGTTGATTGCACCGGCGCTGATGTTTATAACGGCCGTTTCCCTTTACCCAACCCTCTTCAGCGTCTACCTCAGCCTGAACCGGTCTCGACGTGGGCAGCTAGAGTTTGTGGGGCTGCGCAACTTTGAAATAATTTTCAA
>QQUD01000644.1 GCA_008501785.1 Chloroflexota bacterium | reverse complement strand
CCGTAAACTTAATAGCATTCCCGACAATGTTTAACATCACCTGGCGAATACGCGTTCTGTCGGCTTCAACAATGCCTACTTCACCTTCGATATTGAGTAACAATTCCAGTGAATTCTCATCCGCCAATGGCTGTGTCGTCGCCACAATATCTTCAGCCATCTGGAACATGTCAATTGTTTCATATCGTAATTCCATATGACCAGATTCAATTTTCGACATGTCAAGAATATCACCAATCAATGTTCGTAAATGGCTACCGCTTTGCTTAATCAGACTTACATCTTCTTCCATTCGCTCGTTTAATTCACCATCAAGACCTTCTAACAATACATCGGCAAACCCAATAATTGAATTGAGCGGGGTTCGTAATTCGTGGCTCATGCTGGCTAAAAATTCAGATTTTAGTTGATCAAGTTCACGCAGTTTAGACGCAGTTTCTACCTGTTCAGCATATTGCATCGCATTTTGTACAGCCACAGCAATCTGTGATGATAAAATTTTGTGAATCTGCAAATCTTCATCCGTAAAGGCATTTTCTCTATCAGATTGCAGGTCAAGCACACCAATGAGCTTATCACCCACAACCATTGGTTGGGCAATTTCTGCTCGTGTGTGTGGTAGTAATGGATGTGGCATAAAGTCTACTGTTTTGCGAACATCATTTTCTAAAACACCCTGACGTTTTCTCGCAGCACGAGCCACCAGCGAGTTATCATTGATACTAATGGCACGGCCTTCTAGTGACATCAACCGCCCCACGTTCCCTGCACCTGCTTTCAAAATCAAGGAATCCCCTGAGCCATCTACTAAATAAACATGTGCATGATATAAACCGAAACTACTTTTAGCCAGGTCAACAACTGATTGCAGCAATGTTTCAGATTCAAGGATTGTGGATGCGGCCATACTTACTTGAGCCACTGTTTCCATTTCACCTGTTAATCTTTCTTGTTCAGCTAGAGCAGATTGCGTCTCTTCAAAAAGCCGTGCTGCTTCAAGTGCTTCTGAAATTTCGTCTGTGACCGCTTGCAAGAAATCGCGGTCTTCTACAGAAAGTGGTTCCTCATCATCACCCTGAATGCCTAACTTTCCGATAGATTCACCACGAATCGTGATGGGTACGGCCATGTTATTTGATTGATGATCATTGGCGGCTTGAACGGCTACCTTGCCATTTGAATTTGTATTGGTTACATCTACCTTACTCTCTTTTAACTGGTTGGCCGATGTTTCTAGTGGATGCACACCACGATGATCAAATTGGTAGCCTGATATTTGTTCTTGCATGCCTTTGTAGCTGTTCCAGCCATCGCGGCTTAATTGCCCTTGCAAAACATTTAATTCGAAAAGCCGGGACTCCATTTCTTGTCGCAGGTTTGTGCTTTCAATGGCAATTGCAATTTGCCCACAGAGACCTTCCAACAACAATTGATCATCTTCGTTTAACCCTTTGGCAATATCGCTTTGTATATCTAAAACCCCCAGTACGCTTTCACCCATTTTAATCGGGATTGCCAATTCCCCTTTGGTGTTAGGCAGGAGGGGATTTGATTTCCAATTGGAATCTTTCGAAATGTTAGATCGTAAAATTGATTCACCCATATCTGCGACCGTACCAATGACGCCAACACCTAAAGGCATCGAATGGTTCATAGCCAACATTTTTTCGCCAATATCACCATATCCATGAACAAGTGCAACGGTATCGAGCGCAGGGTCATAACGAAGAAGCTGTACATGATAATAACCAAATTGTTCTTTAATCTGGTTCACAACCCGTTGATAAAGATCATCAAGGTTGGTCGCAGTTGCAATTTCCTGAGCAACTTGGGTGGCAAGCTCTACTTGGCGACTGCGACGCTCAAGAGATGCACGCAGATTTTCTTCCATTTCGATGCGTTCGGTAATGTCAACGGCCGTTGACAGAAAATGCGTTATTTTGCCACCAACCATTTTGACAGGTGTAATAGTTTTTTCTTCGTGATAAAGGTCGCCATTCTTTTTCCGGTTGATGGTCATACCATGATAATTGTGCCCAGCATTGAGCTTGGCCCACATGCCACGATAAAATTCTTCATCGTGTTTGCCAGATTTCAAGAACCGAGGATTCTTACCAATTGCATATTCTTTTGTATATCCGGTTTGTATTTCAAATGCTGGATTGACATATTCAATAATGCCATCCAGGTCTGTAATTAGAACCAGGTTATCAGATTGTTCAACAGCATTAGAAAGCTGTCGTAGTTGCATTTCTGCTTGCTTGCGTTCTGTGATCACAGTTAAACTAACCAACAACTCAGTTGGCACGTTATTCTCATCTTGCACCAGAATGTTTTCACGTTGCTGTACCCATTCCCATTCATCATTTTGGTTACGACAACGGTATTCAATTGGCTCAACCGATTGACCAGCTAAAACCTGTTTCCAATGATTTTCTACAAATTCGAGATCGTCAGGATGCGTGTAGGGCTGTAGTTTCTGATAAGTATCATATCCTAAAAATGATTCCCGATTAGCATAGACAACTTTGTTGGACTTTAGGTCCATCAAATAGATCATATCTGGGGAACCTTCAGCCAGATTACGGAAACGCTTTTCACTTTCTCGTAAAGTGTCCTCCACCTTCTTGCGTTCCGTATTGTCAGACGAAATGGCTAACACATGACTTTCTTCGCCATTCGTATCAACAATTGGCAATTTCGTTGTTTGAATCCACCGGACAGCCCCATCTGCAAACACAAATTCTGCCTCGGGAAATTCAATTGGCTTGCCGGTATTGATGATCTTCATATCATTGATACGGTGCTGTTCAGCTAATTCTACATCGGTCATCAATTCCGCATCCGTTTTGCCCAGCAACTCTTCCGGTTTTTTGCCCATCCGACCAGCAAATGCTTTGTTGGCTAACACAAACTGTCCTTCTCGGTCTTTGGCAAAGATAAAGGAGGGATTTAGATCAATCACCTGGCGCAAGAGATGGCGCTGCTCGTGCAATGCCTTTTGCGCATTTATTTGTTCCGTTACGTCCCGAAATATGCCTAAATACGCAGCAACCTTACCTTTTTCAAAATAAGGAGAGGCAGTGAGCAAGCAATCAATGATTGTTCCATCTTTGCGTTTCGCTTTCGCTAGAAAATCTTGCACGGCACCATGCTCTTTGATACGTGCCATGATTTGTGCAAGCTGCTGCTTATTGGCAAAGAAATCCTCCATTCGTAGTCCAAGGATTTCATTTCGTTCGTAACCGAAAATATCTAATGCCGCCTGGTTAAATTCAAGCGTTTGCCCAATCGAATCGACGATGTACACACCATCACGAGATTCATGAAATAAGGTTCGGTATAAGTTTAGGTCTTTTGTATACATCTTACGCATCCTTTTCAGGGTTTTGCTCTTGATTGGCTGATTGATCAAGGTAGAGGAAGGTTTTGCGTCCTAACGCTCTACCGACTTCCTGAACGGCCGTTCTCATCACACCATCAACCTGAGTTGAACTACGGACCTTAGCCGCAATTTCACGCAATAATTGCTCACGCCGTGCGCGCAGTCTTGTTTCTTCAAGCAATCGAATACGATCTAGTGCAATGGAAGCTTGATTTGCCAATGTTTGCAGCAGCCCCGTATCATGTTCAGAAAAGCGCTGACCTTCTTGATGCATATTCGCCAACATCAAGCCAACGACCCCATCCTGACTGACCAATGGAACCAAAGCCGTCGAAACAATTTCGGCCGCATTCATGTATGCCAATTTTTGGGGAG
>QQUD01001056.1 GCA_008501785.1 Chloroflexota bacterium | reverse complement strand
CTAGGCAGCATTGTAGTGGGAAAAGGTGCAAGGTGCAAGGGGCAAGGAGTTTTCCTTGATTCCCCTGCACCCTGCACCTTGCACCTTCTACCCGTGATAACGGCCGTCTGTGATCCACCCCATGCGTCCAAAACCGGCGATGTATCGCGCTCGCTCAACGTGGAGTTGGTAGTATTGGAAGTCGCCAAAGTTGATGTATTGCTGTGCGCTGGGGTGAACTTGCAAATAGATGGGGGCCATTTCTGCACGATTTTCGACCCGTTTCACACGACCAACGAGACTCACGCGGGGCTGTGCCAAAGCATTGTCGGCCATGATGTTGGGGGCAATCAGGAGTGAGGCGCGGGAATCGGCCGTTATAAATTTTTGATGCTCAGCCAATTGACTAAGAAACATGATCACATCTCCATTGGGCAACGGCGCATAATCGACCATTGAAGCATACGGGTAGCCACCATTGGGCAGCAATGTCCCCAACACGCCGCGCCGGTTTGCGGCGACTAACTGACGCGCTTCTTCGCTTAATGATGGCTGCTTGTTTTCAGTGGAGTTAGAATCAAAATCATGTGTCATGGAATTTTCCTCGAGTAATCGGCTATCTTTTGTAACCATTCAGATATTTAAAAGATTGGACCAATTTGTATCAAGTTTGGTCACTTTTCCAGGGAAATTGGTCCAATCTTCTTTTTTCTTTCTTTCTCCTCTCTGTGAAACTCCGTGTATCCTCAGTGAATCTCTGTGTAACGTCTTGACTGGTTAATCTGAGGAAAACTGTGCGCCTTCCCCGGTCGGTAAAGTTTGTGGGGCCATGTAAGCAAAAGGGCTGTTCCCAATGCCGGGATAAATACGCAGCAACCCCAGAATGCCGCGCACCAATACCCAAATAGCAGTTGCTACCCAAACCCATACAAGCGCATCGGGCAATGTCGTATCAATACGCCATACTGCCACCGCCGCGATCAGCGTGGCAAGGATCATCGCGTTACGCAAAAAACGGTAGTCGCCTGTGCCCCAATGTACGCCGTCGGTGAGGAATGCGAGGGAGTTGATCGGCTGGCTGATGGCTGAGATGCTCCAGGCCGGGAGGAAGATGAAAACGGCCGTTTCCGGCACCAGCAGCTCAATCACAAAATCACGCCCCAGCCACAACACCACACCCAACACCACACCCGTTCCCAAACTCCACCAAAAACCAACATTAACAACCCGTTTAGCCCAAGACACCGATCCGCTGCCGATAAAATAACCGACCAGCGATTGTACCGTTGCCGCGTATGCGTCCAACGACAACGCCGTAAACATATACACCTGACGAATTGCCTGATGTGCTGCACCCGCATCCGGCCCAATCCGCGTGGCCGTTCGCGTTGTAAACACCAAAAAAAGGGTCAACAAACCCGTTCTTATAAACAAGTCGCTGCCAACTTTCAATAAATTCGTGGCATCACGCAAAGCAAATTGATGTGAAAGCCCGAGTTTTCGCTGCACCACCCACACGCCCACCAGCGCCCCGAGCCATTGACTGATCGTGCTTGCCAGTGCCGAACCTGCTACCCCCATCCCTGGAAAAGACGCGGTCCCAAAGATAAATAGCCAATCCAGCATCACATTGAGTAAATTCACCCCAATCGCAATCCACAGCGGGGTGCGCATATCTTGCAATCCGCGCAGTGCACCAAATGTGACCATCATTAGCAACACGGCAGGCGCACCGTACAATCGAATTTGCATATACGAGATGGCTTGCGCCTGTACCTCCCCATCTGCACCTAATAAACTTGCTAACCAGGCCGCACTCGGAATGAGCAATACAATCAGCAGCAGCCCAAATCCGGCCGCCATCACATGTGCCAAACTTGCAATACTGCCGGCCTGCTGTGGTTTCCCTTTACCATCAGCCTGTGCCACTTCTGTTTGTGTGCCAATGCTCAAAAAATTAAAAATCCAAAAGATGCTGGATAGCGCCGTTGTGCCCACTCCCAGCGCGGACAGAGAAACTGATCCCAACGACGCCACAAACGCCGTGTCAATCAATGCCGTTAACGGTTCGGCCGTCATCGAAACCAAAACAGGAATCGAAAGCGCCAATAAAGTCCGATGTGGACGTTTTGTAAAAGGATGTGTTGTGTTTGTCATGATAAAATTCTCCAATCATGAAGATTACCATTCCCCACTAATTTTGTTAAACTAAAATCGTGATCTGTTTGGTGTGTTTTGGCATTTTCCAAGATCAATAGGATCAAATTGGCAAAGGAACCCAAGCCGTCGTTTCGCGGTCCGCCGAGGAATCCCCTATCATCCTTACAAAAGGGGATTTCTCAGAGGATTTCGGAATGACAAGTTAGCGTTTGCAAATAATAGTTATTTCAGGAGTTTTTGATGGATGAAATTTTAGATGGCTTGTTACAAGAAGAAAAAGAGCTGCAATTTACTAGCTTCAACGAAGACACAGCATGGCAAATTGGGTGCTGGCTTGTCGATTATGCCAGACAAGAAAATTTGCCAGTGACGATTGATATTATGCGTGGACAACAGCAGCTATTTCACGCCAGTCGTCCCGGCGCGTCGGCCGATAATGATGAATGGGTGAAGCGCAAAGTGCGCCTTGTCAATCGTGTGGCACACAGCTCATTTTATGTAGGACAATTGCTGAAAAGCAAAGGCCGCCGCATTGAAGAAGAAATGCTGCTGGCTGAAAGCGACTATGCCCCCCACGGTGGCTGCTTTCCGATCATCGTCAAAAACACTGGCATGGTCGGCACCCTCACCGTATCTGGCCTCCCCCAAGAAGAAGACCACAAACTCGTCGTCAAAGCTATCCGAAAGCACTTAAATTAATATATTGGACGCGGAAAAACGCAGAAAAACACAGATTGTCTGAAAGCTGAAAGCTGATAGCTGACAGCTTCTCCCCAGGAGTTATTACATGTCATTAAATCCAGTTATTTCAATGTTAGGTCGTCGGCTGCGGCTGGCGGTGATTGGTGGTGGACCAGGTTCATTTATTGGCGCGATGCATCGGCAAGCGGCGCGGATTGATGATCGATACGAATTGGTTTCGGGGGTTCTGTCGTCGAATGCAGAGCGAGCCACGCAGGCTGGTAAGGAGATTGGCTTGCCCGCAGATCGTATTCATTCATCAGTAATTGCTATGCTAGATGCCGAAGCTGCCCGCAGCGATGGCGCTGATGTGGTGGCGATTATGACGCCCAACGACAGTCATTTTAAATATACTGTTGCCGCGCTGGAGCGTGGCTTTGATGTGATTTGCGACAAACCGATGACCAACACCGTCAGCGAAGCTGAAGCGTTGCACAAAAAAGTGCAGAAGACAGGTCTCGTATTTTGTTTGACACACAATTACACGGGTTATCCGATGGTGCGGCAGGCGAAAGCAATGGTGTTGGATGGTCAGGTCGGCGAGATTCGGCTGGTGCAAGTGGAATATGTGCAGGGTGGCAAGGCTGATGCATCGAAAGACCCCGATCCGGCGGGTGGTTTGCCGTGGCGATACGATCCCGTGAAGGGGGGGCCGTCGCTGGTGATGGGCGATATTGGCACACACGCGCACAATTTAGTGCGTTTTATCACCGGATTAGAAGTGGCAGAAGTGGCGGCTGAAGTGGGCACAATTGTGCCAGATCGGCTTGTGCATGATTATGCGGGTGCGATGCTGCGATTTGACAATGGCGCTCGTGGCAATTTCTGGGTGACGCAGGCGGCCGCCGGTGTGGAAAATTGTTTGCGCATTCGCGTTAGCGGCA
>QQUD01000297.1 GCA_008501785.1 Chloroflexota bacterium | reverse complement strand
AAAATATTTTCGGCGTAATTAAGGCGTGCCCCTGGGAACCATTCGGCTCCAGGCATTGTGCGGTCAGCTAGAATCGTCTCGGGAGAGTGGGACCATCTAAGCTCGAAAAAATGCCAAATAGATTCCCAGAAATCATCAATCTGATCGACCGACCACTGCCATAGGTCAGGGTAATTATCAAAGTGCAAATTGTGATTTTCTGCCAACCAGCGCATGTAACGAGTGAGATTCGCATTTGCTTGGACAGCGTCTGTGGGAGACCAGAGCAGGCTTCCTTCAGTGACTTGTTTCATGTGGCACCTTCTAAAAATGGCAACAGCGGATTTGAATAAGGAACGGATAAGAAGTGGATAAGATAAACTTTTTTATGCTCAATTCTATTCGCTACATTCAAAATATAAAATATCAATCCAATGATAATTAAATTATATCGGAAATATGAGGAAGGGTGAGAAAGATGTGATGATTTCATTTAAGTATGCAGATCATTTCCCCGATGTTTGAAACATGCCTAATTTTTGATACATTTAGGAATATGATGGAACCAACAACAAACGATCAATACTATTGGCGAAGCAATCGTATTCGGCTGAGGCCAATGCATGTGAATGATGTGAAACTTTGGTTATCGGAGGAACAATCTGATAGTGAAGCAGTCCGTTTTCTCAACTATGGTATGACATTGCCAAAATCTGAGCAGGATGCACAAATATTTGGCAAGCGTTATGCGGAGTTTAACAATCTGAATGAGCGGATTATGTTTTCAATTGAAACATTGAAGGGAGAATTAATCGGCGGGTTAAATATCCACTCAATGAACAAGAAAAATGGCACCTTTGAAACAGGCAGCCGCATCTATCGTGCTTTCAGAGGTCAGGGATATGGTTTTGAAGCGAAAGTTTTAGTGCTACGGTATGCATTTTATGAACTGCGCTTTCAAAAATACAATATTCGCTGTGCTGAATCGAATGAGCCGATGATCAAACATGCGGCGCGGTTGGGGTGCCAGGCAGAAGGACGCATTCGAAGGCATATTTACATGAACGGCCGTTTCTACGACGAACTCATTTTTGGCCTGACCCGAGAAGAGTTTGATGCGTTGGAAGCGCGGTTGCAGAAAGAAACAGCAAAGAGGGAGTCATAATTAATGAATACATTTATTGCGCTGCTGCGCGGCATAAACGTTGGCGGACACAACAAGCTGCCCATGAAAGAACTGGTTGCATTGCTGGATTCTATTGGGTTAGAGGCTATAAAAACCTACATTCAAAGTGGCAATGTGGTTTTTCAAACGCTACGAACTGAACGGGACAAGCTCCGTGAAGAAATCAGCACAGCTATCGGTCAGCGTCACGGGTTCACGCCGCAAGTGATGCTGTTGAGCTTGGCAGATTTGGAAACGGCCGTTTCCCAAAACCCCTACCCAGCTGCCACACAGGAACCCAAAACACTCCACTTCTACTTTCTGGAAACCAACCCAATCGCCCCCGATTTGGTAAAACTAGCAGCGGTCAAAGCAGATCGAGAACAGTTCGCGCTAATCGACAAAGTGTTTTATCTGCATGCACCAGACGGCATCGGCCGATCTAAGCTGGCGGCAAAAGTAGAGAAGGCATTGGGTGTCGCTACGACTGCCCGAAACTGGCGCACGGTGAGCAAGATAATGGAAATGGGAACGGCCGTTTAACAAATTGTGCTTTTAGATTTAATGTCGCACCGTTGGCATAGAGTACCAAACGACATGCAATGCCTCTGGTTTGCGAAATACAAGCCCTTGTGGTTGAGCTGCCAATGCTGCTTTCCTTGTTTTTTCTAACTGAAGCGCTGGCAGACGCACGATTATCTGTTCCAATGCAAGCTGGGCTTCCAGACGGGCCAATGTAACCCCAGGCAAACATGTGGTCCTTGCGCAAATGTAACATGGGAGCGCAGGTTTGCTCGCAGCGGGTCAAAATGATCAGGATTCGGAAAAGTCTCTGGATCGCGTTTGGCAGCAGAGTTTCGCGCAGTACGGCAAAGGCAGCGCGTCCTTCTGGGCTAACCGGCTCTCCAGTCGTCACCTCTGTAACTGCATCAACAATGGTATCGTACCAGGCGAGTACGGCCGTTACTAAAGACGCTTCTAACCCCAACGCAGCAATCATTGTTTTTACCGCCATTTGGGCATCACGCATCACTTTAATAGCCAGATCACGGTTCGTGACCAGCCATGATTTGAGTACCGGAACCCAAGAAACTGGCTCTTGCACTCGCAGCCGGTGCAACAACGGATATATATCTCCCTCTAAATCGGCTAGTGTGATCTTCGCGCCAATGGGATATTGAATAAGGTGAGACATAGAGAAATCATACTGGCTGTTCCAGATTCAGCAAAGGGGTTTTTTTGTGTTGAAAACGGCCGTTTTCCTATATAATTCCAAAGTTCTAATCAAAAAAATATGATTCGCGATTGCGAAAAGGAGGAAGATACAATGAAATTTAATACCAAACATAATAATCCTCACATCAGGGCAATTGCTGAACGAAGTTAAAATCCCCTTCCTTCAAACAAATTGTCACTGATTTTTAAATAATAATCCAAGCAAACCTGCGCTGCAATAAACGCAGTTTGATAATATTTAAGGACATGACATGTTTGAAACAGTAAAAAAAATCAATCAACGACCCGAACCATTTTCGGTCTATACAGCAGACGAATTGTGGACAGATAGCCATACTGCCGAACAAATGCTTGCGTATCATCTAGACCAAAGCACTGATGCCGCTTCAAGAAAGCTAGATTTTATTGAAAAATCTGTCGATTGGATAGTTGCCAAATTCAATCTGAACAGTGATAGTAAAATATGTGACTTTGGCTGTGGACCAGGATTGTACACGAGCCGGTTTGCGGAAATTGGCGCATCAGTAACTGGCATTGATTTTTCCGAGAATTCTTTGCGGTATGCGCGGGAAACGGCCGTTAACAAAAATCTCAATGTCACCTACATATTGCAAAATTATTTGACATTCAAGAGCGATCAAAAGTTTGATCTAATCACCATGATCTGGTGTGATTATTGTGCCCTCAGTCCGGCACAACGAAGCAGTCTTTTGCATAAGTTTCATGGACTTCTGGAAGATAATGGCCGACTTGTGCTTGATGTATTTTCGCTGGAAGCATTTGCACAGAGGGAAGAAATTTCAACTTACGAACACATGTTGCAAAACGGTTTTTGGTCAGGCAACGATTATTACGGATTTCTGAACACCTTTAAATACGATTTAGAGAAGGTCGTGTTAGACAAATACACACTCTTTGAAGCAACACGCACACGTGAAATCTATAATTGGCTGCAATATTTCAGCATGGATGTTCTGAAAGCAGAGTTTGAAGCGCAAGGATTTTATATTGATGAACGCTATTCGGATATTGCTGGTACACCTTACGAGGAGGGGGCGTTGGAAACGGCCGTTGTCGCACACAAAATAGCATAGGTAAAAAATGGACCAGTTTCGGAAAACTGGTCCATTTTTTAATGCTCACCCTCAGTAAATATTTCCTACTTTACGATTTCCACATTACCCGCTATGATTACGCAATGCATGAGCTATCCGTAACTGCCAACATTCTTGAAATTGCATCCCGACATGGCGAAGATGCAAACGCAACAAAAATTACGGATTTGTACCTTGTCATTGGTGCATTATCCTCAATCGTCGATGATTCGGTACAGTTTTATTGGGATACCATTAGTAGTGGCACCCTATGTGAAGGGTCAACACTCCATTTTGATCGCATCCCTGCACAATTACTTTGCCTCGACTGCAACGAAAGTTACAAACTCACCGGTGAATTAGCAACATGTCCAAATTGTGACAGTAGTCGTGTCAAAGTTCAAAGTGGCAACGAATTTTACCTTGATCGAATCGAAATTTCATTTGATTAATCAAAGATAGCATTGATTCCAGGCAACATTAAATACATCGTTGTCTTCAACACTGTAATCGTTATCAAAAATCATATCATTGTCACCCTAAATGTAGGATCATTGTCACTTATCCCATGCATACCCATTTTGTTAAAGTTCCCCAGTCATTGGAGGTGAATATGTCAATAAAAAATAAGACCATTGCCCCACCGTCAGACGACAAGCGGTGGCGCATCGTTCAAGCCACAATGCGTCGCAACGGGTTTGAACGGCACGCTTTAATTGAAACACTGCACACCGTACAGGAATCATTTGGATTTTTAGATGAAGAGTCCCTACGCTTTGTAGCCAGTTCACTACGGGTTCCCCTCAGTCAAGTTTATGGGGTATCCACGTTTTATCATTTATTTAGCCTGAAACCAGCGGGCGATCATTCCTGTGTATTGTGTACAGGTACGGCCTGCTACATTAAGGGCATTCCCGCTATCTTACAAGCGATTGAAGATCTTTTTGAAATCAAACCTGGCGAAACAACAGAAGATGGAAAAATCTCACTGATGACCGCTCGGTGCGTCGGGTCTTGCGGGTTGGCTCCAGTTGCCGTTTTTGATGGTGAAGTTCTCGGAAAACTTTCATCCGAAGGCGTTACCAACAAACTCGGAGAGTGGGGCGACGACGCATGATGTTTGAAAAGTTAGAAGAGATTGCAGAAAAAGAAAAAGAAGATGCACAACAATATAAACACACAGTTAAAGTGTGTTTAGCAGCAGGCTGCCTTTCAACCCAGAGCGATGTCGTTAAAGAAACCATGGACGAAGTGGTAAAAGAAAAAGGAATAGAAGGACATTGCAAGGTCAAAGGTGTTGGCTGTTTAGGACTGTGCTCTCAAGGCCCCTTGGTCGCTGTGGAAACGCGAGACGACAAAGATACATCGAAAGTCACCGAGATGATGTACCAAACTGTCGCACCAGAAGATAGCGAAGAAGTAATCACATCCTTGGACAAGAAACCGGTTAAGCGGCTCGTTTGCCCAACGGACGTACCATTTTTTGCCCGTCAAACCAAGATTGTGCTTGAAAACAGTGGTTTGATTGATCCAGAACGCATTCAAGAATATATTGCGGTAGATGGATATTTGGGTTTAACAACGGCCGTTACCGAAATGAGACCCAATGACGTCATCGACGAAATCGTCACCAGCGGTCTGCGTGGTCGTGGTGGGGGTGGCTACCCTACAGGTCTCAAATGGACAACGGTTGCCAAAGCCGAAGGCCCAGACAAATACGTCATCTGTAACGCAGATGAAGGCGATCCAGGTGCATTCATGGACCGTAGCGTCCTCGAAAGCGATCCCCACCGCATTTTAGAAGGGATGGCCATTGCCGCGTATGCCATTGGAGCCAACAAAGGCTACATCTATGTACGTGGTGAATACCCGCTGGCCGTCCAGCGGCTCAAACTTGCTATTCGGCAAGCGCGACGCAACGGTTTCCTCGGCTCCGGCATTTGTGAAACCACCTTTAACTTCAATATCGAGATTCGATTAGGAGCAGGTGCATTCGTTTGCGGTGAAGAAACCGCACTCATCAACAGTATCGAAGGGAAGCGTGGCTCCCCGCGTCCAAGACCACCCTATCCAGCAGAAATGGGGCTTTTTGGCGAGCCAACCCTCATCAACAATGTTGAAACATTCGCAAATATTGCACCCATTATTCGTAACGGTGGCGCATGGTATGCGGGCATTGGCTCCGAAAAAAGCAAAGGCACCAAAGTGTTTGCTTTGGCAGGCAGCATTACCAACACCGGTCTCATTGAAGTACCGATGGGCATCAAACTCAACGAAATCATTCACGACATTGGTGGCGGTGTTCCTGGTGGCCTACCTGTCAAAGCAGTGCAAACGGGCGGTCCTTCCGGCGGGTGTATACCAAATGAGCTGATGGATACCCCTGTTGACTATGAATCTCTGAGAGAACTCGGCTCAATTATGGGGTCAGGTGGCATGATCATCATGGATGAAACCTCTTCCATGATCGATGTTGCAAAATATTTCATGGAATTCTGCATGACTGAATCATGCGGTAAATGCATTCCCTGTCGAGTTGGCACCGTACACATGCACAATCTGCTCGACAAAATCTACAACGGGGAAGGCACAATGAAAGACCTGGCGCTGCTCGAGTCACTTTGCGAGATGGTAAGCGAAACCAGCTTATGTGGTTTAGGTCAAACAGCACCCAATCCAGTCGTAAGCACATTGCGCTACTTCCGCCATGAATATATGGAAAAAATTGTAGATGCGAATGGCGCAGGCCTGCCAGAAACAGTTGAGGAGGTGCCAGCATGAGACGGCGTTCAAAAGTAAGTATCAAAACATTAAAAATCGACGGTCAGGACGTCGGTGCGCGTGAAGACGAAACCATTCTTGAGTTGGCTGAAGAAAATGGGATCAACATTCCTACCCTGTGCCACATTGAAGGATTGAGCAATGTCGGATCGTGCCGCATGTGTATTGTTGAAGTTAAAGGCACAGACAAACTGCTGCCAGCCTGCATGACCTACGCTCGTGAAGGCATGGAAGTATCTACCCGATCCGAACGCATTGATAAATATCGGCGCATGATTCTTGATATGCTCTTTTCCGAAGGGAACCATGTATGCTCAGTTTGTGTTTCCAATGGACACTGTGAGCTGCAAGATATGGCGGAAGATTTGGGCATGACACATATCGATGTGCCATATTTGAATCCGGTGCTGCCAATCGACGCATCCCATAGATTTTTCCTCCTCGACTACAATCGCTGCATAAAATGTACACGCTGCGTGCGGGTATGTGATGAGGTTGAAGGTGCACATACCTGGGACCTGATGGGACGCGGTGTGGAGTCACACATTGTTGCTGATTTGAACCAGCCTTGGGGTGACTCAGATAGCTGTACAAGCTGTGGCAAATGTGTTCAAGTCTGCCCAACCGGTGCTTTGGTCGGGAAAGGAAAATCAACGGGCGAAATGACCAAGAAACGCGAATTCCTGCCCTATCTACAAATCATGCGGGAGGGTCGATAGTGAGTAAAAAAGCAAAATTAGCCACAGTTTGGATTGATGGTTGCTCAGGCTGCCATATGTCCTTTTTAGATATTGATGAACGACTGCTTGAGGTCGCCAAATTGGCTGACCTGGTTTACAGTCCACTGGTTGATCCGAAAGATTTTCCAGATATGGTAGACATCACCTTGATTGAAGGCGCAGTTAGCAGCGAAGAAGATTACGAAAAAATCCAAAAGGTGCGCAAACACACTAAAATATTGGTGTCACTCGGAGATTGTGCCGTCACGGCAAACGTACCGGGTATGCGAAATCCATTCAAAGTAAAAGATATTATGGAACGTTCCTATATCGAAAATGCTGATGCAAACCAGCATATTCCAGTGAAGGTTATTCCACCACTGCGAAAACAATCTGTGCCGGTGCATCAGGTTGTGGATGTCGATGTGTTTGTTCCTGGCTGTCCGCCACATGCTGACACCATCTTTTATGCCTTGACAGAATTATTGGCTGGCCGTACCCCTGACTTGCAAGGGAAAACGCATTTTGGAGCATAGAGCATTTCAGCATTTCAGCACTTCAGCATTTCAGCAAAAGGAATTGGATTTCTTAGCTGACTAGCGGACTGGCTGACTAGCTGACTAGCTTTTGCCAAGGAGATTAACAATGGGTTCTACTGTTACCATTGATCCGGTCACTCGTATTGAGGGCCATAGCAAAATAACCATACTATTGGGGGATGACGGCCATGTTGAAGATGCACGTTTTCACGTGACACAATTCCGTGGGTTTGAAAAGTTTACGGAAGGCCGCTCATTTTATGAGATGCCTGCTTTGACGGGCCGCATCTGCGGCATTTGCCCGGTTAGCCATCTGATTGCCTCTTCAAAAGCAGGCGATGATTTGTTGGCCGTGCATATTCCTGAAGCGGCTGAAGATTTGCGGCGTATCATGAATTTGGCGCAAATTGCCCAATCTCATGCGCTCAGCTTCTTCCATCTTTCGTCACCTGACCTGCTGTTGGGATTTGATTCGGACCCGGCTACGCGCCATATTTTTGGTGTTGCCAACAAGCATCCCAATTTGGCGAAGGACGGCATCCGACTGCGGGCGTTTGGACAGCAAATTATTGAACTGCTGGGCGGCAAGCGCATTCATCCAGCCTGGGTGGTACCGGGTGGCGTTTCTAACCCGCTATCAAAAGAGCATCATGCAGAAATCTTGAGCATGGTTCCTGATGCGAAAAAACGCATTATGCGGACTTTGGAATGGTACAAAACCACTTTTGGTTCTTATCAAGAAGAAATTCGTACCTTTGCCAATTTCCCTTCATACTTCATGGGTTTGGTCAATAAAAAGGGCGAGTTGTCAATGTATGGCGGCAAGGTTCGTATTGTCGATGCGCAAGGGCGTATTGTTGCTGATGGGCTTGAGCCACGTGATTATCAAGATTACATTGCCGAGTATGTTGAACCAGATTCGTACCTGAAATCACCATACTACAAGCCAATGGGTTATGAAAATGGCATGTTCCGTGTGGGTCCTTTAGCGCGTATGAACATCATTGACCGCTGCGGTACTCCGTTAGCCGATCAAGAATGGGCTGAGTTCCGCATGTTGCAACGCGGTGCGGTTTTGAGTAATTTCCAAAACCATTATGCACGACTAATTGAGATTTTGTACTGCGTTGAGCGCGTTGAAGAACTCCTCAACCACCCGCATATCCTCAGTGATCATGTGCGTGCCAAGGCAGAACCGAACCGCCGTGAAGGTGTGGGGATGTCTGAAGCACCTCGCGGTACGCTGCTACATCATTACAAAATTGACAACAAAGGGTTGATTACCTGGGCAAATCTGATCATCGCCACGGGTAATAACAATATGGCGATGAATAAGGGTGTTTATCAGGTTGCCAAGCATTTCATTCAAGGCGAAAAGATTGAAGAAGGGATGCTGAACCGAGTAGAGGCTGTGATTCGCACGTTTGACCCATGCTTGAGCTGTTCGACACACGCGATTGGGCAGATGCCGCTGCAATTGCAGTTGCTGAGTCCTGATGGAGATGTGTTGGATGAGGTGATGCGGGGTTAAGAAAGCTAGAGCTAGCGCTAGAGGATGGAGGATTGCAAAACTCCATCCTCTTTTTTTGTTATGAATGATGTATTGTTGATTGGGTATGGAAACCCGTTGCGGGGTGATGATGGGATTGGTTGGGCTGTGGCGGAGAGGATGGCAGAGGGGAAGACGGCCGTTTCCATGCAAACCATCACCCAGCACCAACTCCTCCCCGAACACGCTGAACCAATCAGTCAGGCCAAACTCGTCATTTTTGTAGATGCGGCGGTTGGCGAAACGCCTGGCGCTATTCAATGCGAGCCAGTGCAGCCGATTCCGCCCCAACCTGGTGCGTTCACCCATCATTTAACCCCTGCTGGATTGTTGTCAATGGCGCAAGATGTGTTTGATCATTGTCCACCTGCCTATTTATTTACGATTATCGGTGCCGCGTTTGAATTTAGCGAAGAGATTTCGCCCTTGCTGCAACAGAAGCTGCCTGAATTGTTAGAAAAAATCGAGGCTGTTGCCGGCTAAAGCCTCAACTCCTAAATAAATGAATCAAGTTTATAGGTTCAAAGCTTCCGGGAAAATCGAGAGCAAGTTTATTGGAAAACGGCCGTTTTTGTTACAATACAGCATTCTTAAAAACCGTTGTGCATCCCACTGTGCATGACAGTTGACCTGGCAAACTATGACATCTCTCACTGAACCTTTCATCGGTTCTAATGAATAATTGAGCTACGAAGTCATAAGTTTGTCTTATACATCAGGAGCTTTTATGACCACTGTTACCGTTGTTGAAGAAATTATGGGAGCCAATGACCGATTGGCATTACAAAACAAGTCTGTTTTAGACGAAAATGAGATTCTGGGAATTAATGTGATGGCCTCCCCAGGGTCCGGCAAAACAAGCGTTATTTTACGAACGATTGAATCGTTACTCAGCAGCACAACGATTGGTGTTATTGAAGGAGATACGGCCGCAGTCACCATTGATGCAGATAAAATTGTAAAAGCAGGCATGCCTGCTGTACAAATCAACACCGGTGGCAACTGCCATTTGGATGCTCCGATGATTGCTAAGGCGCTGCCGCAGCTCCCACTCGATATAATTGATCTATTGGTTGTGGAAAATGTCGGGAATCTAATTTGCCCAGCCGCTTTTCAGTTAGGCACTCATTTTAATGTGGTGATTGCCAGTGTTCCTGAAGGGGATGATAAGCCTTATAAATACCCAAACATTTATCGTGGTATTGATGCTTTGATTTTAAATAAAATGGATTTGATGCCTTATATTGATTTTGATTATGACTATTTCAAAAAAGGCATCGAGATTTTGAACCCAGATGCATTGTTTTTCCCTGTCTCTTGTAAAACAGGAGAAGGCATCTCGCGTTGGACGGATTGGCTGCGCACACGAATTGAGATTAACAAGCGCAGCACGCGGGTTCATGGGTAACATCAATAACAAAGGTGCGACGCACTTCGGAAAGTGCGTCGTACCTGACTTCTTATGAATATTCCAGCAGGCAAACACATTCACATTACTGGCATTGTGCAGGGGGTTGGATTTCGACCGTTTGTTTATGGTCTGGCAATTAAACACGCGTTGACTGGATGGGTGCGCAACACGTCGGCTGGGGTTGATATTGAAGTCAATGGGCCTGTGTCTGATCTTGAGGCATTTGTGGTGGGTTTGCGAACTGAAACCCCACCTCTGGCTCAAATTGACACGATGGATGTGGCAGAACGGCCGTTTACCCACACCCCCACCTTCAAAATCGTCCATTCCGAGGCCGTTGCCGGTGCGTTTCAACCGATTTCGCCAGATATGTGCATTTGCCCTGACTGTCTACGCGAAGTGCTCGACCCGACAGATCGGCGCTATCTTTACCCCTTTATCAACTGCACCAACTGTGGTCCACGGTTTACTATCATCAAAGATATTCCTTACGACCGGCCACTCACAACGATGGCCCCATTTGAAATGTGTGAGCCTTGCGCTGAAGAATACAACAATCCGCTGGACCGGCGCTTTCATGCGCAGCCGGTGGCCTGTGCGGAGTGTGGGCCGCATGTGTGGATAGAGAAAAGTCAACAGTCAACAGTCAACAGTCAACAGTCAACGAAAAACGGAAAACGGAAAACGGAAAACGGAAAACAGGACTCACGGCTCGCAATTGAAACAACGCGGGAGATGTTGGCAAACGGCCGTATTCTAGCCATCAAAGGTCTGGGTGGGTTTCACTTGGCTTGTGATGCGGAGAATGAAACGGCCGTTACGACGCTGCGGGAGCGCAAGCTGCGGCGCGAAAAAGCATTTGCGGTGATGATGCCTGATCTGGAAACGGTTAAGCAGCATTGCATTGTCAATGAAGCTGAAGCTGAATTGCTCACTTCGCGGGAGCGGCCCATTGTTATTTTGCAGCGTCAGCCTGAGTCAACTATTACGCCACTTTGCACGCCTGGGCAAGATACGTTGGGGGTAATGCTGCCGTATACACCGCTGCATTATTTGTTGTTTACGCAGAGTAACAATCAACAATCAACAATCAACAATCAACAATTAACAATTTCTGCGCTTGTGATGACCAGTGGTAATCTGAGCGAAGAGCCAATTGCCTACACGAATGAAGACGCTCGTAAACGGCTTTCTGATCTGGCAGATGCTTTTCTACTGCACAATCGAGATATTCATGTGCGATGCGATGACTCAGTGATGCGCGTATTGCGTATTCCAGATTCCGTAAACCGTGAGCCGTTCGCTGACAACAGTCAACAGTCAACAGTCAACGGACAACGGGCAACGGACAACAGATTACCGATTACTGATTACCGATTACCATTCCGCCGCTCTCGCGGCTATGCGCCTTTCCCGGTGAAACTGCCCTGGGATGTGCCGCCTATTCTTGGGGCTGGGGCTGAGTTGAAGAATACGTTTTGTGTGGCAAACGGCCGTTATGCCTTCCTCAGCCATCACATTGGCGATCTGGAAAATTACGAAACACTGCAATCATTTGAAGAAGGGGTTGCCCATTTTGAGCAGCTATTTCGGGTCAACACTGAGCTGATTGCTTACGACAAACACCCCAATTATCTAGCAACCCGGTATGCGTTAGAACGAGCTGAACAAGAAAACATACCGACCATTGGGGTACAACATCATCATGCACACATAGCGGCTTGCATGGCAGAACATGGCTTGACGGGTGATGAGCCGGTTATTGGGTTGTCGTTTGACGGCACAGGCTACGGCGATGACGGTACGATTTGGGGTGGGGAAGTGATGGTGGCAGATTATGCGGGGTTTGAACGGCCGTTTCACCTCCAACCCGTACCTCTACCCGGCGGCGACAAAGCCGTCCGCGAACCCTGGCGCATGGCGCTTTCATGGTTGCAAGAAGCAAATATCGATTGGGCAGACGACCTGCCACCTGTGCAATTAACAATCAACAATCAACAATTAACAATTCTTCGGCATCAACTTAAAACTGGCATTAACTCACCTCTCACTTCCAGCATGGGTCGCCTTTTTGACGCTGTTTCTGCACTGATTGGGATTCGGCAAACAGTCAACTACGAGGCCCAGGCGGCCATCGAAATGGAGGCAATGGTCGATCCGCACGAAACGGGTGCATACGACATTCCATTACACGAAAATATTATTGATCCCTCACCTATGCTGCACCAAATTGTGCAAGAGTTGCGTGATGGCGTCTCGCAAGCGACAATAGCTGCGAGATTTCATAATGGATTGGTAGAAACGGCCGTAACCATCTGCCAATCCCTGAAAACAACAAACGGAATCAACAACGTCGTCCTCAGTGGCGGTGTTTGGCAAAATATGACCCTGTTTTCCAAAACAGTATCGCAACTACAAAAGAACCATTTTGACGTTTATAGTCATCAAAAAGTACCGACAAACGATGGTGGATTGGCACTGGGCCAGGTTGCCATTGCAGCTTATCAAATGACAAATCTTACGTAAAGCGATTTGGCAAATCGCTCAATAGGAGAACTGACTATGTGCTTAGGCGTTCCCGGAAAAGTAATCGAAAAATATGAAGCAGGCGGCTTGCCAATGGGCAAAGTAGACTTTGGCGGCATCGTGCGCGAAGCATGTCTTGCCTACGTGCCCGATGTTGAAGTCGGCGAATACACACTCATCCACGTTGGTTTTGCCATCAGCAAGCTCAGCGAACAAGAAGCAATGGAAACCATAGAAATCCTCAACGAAATCGGCATGCTCGAAGAAGAGATAGGACCACCACCAGTGGAAGAGTCAACGCCTCAAAAAGCTGAAAGCTGACTGCTAATAGCAAACCTCTTCCGATAGGAGAATCATTATGGAATTTTCAAAAGAATTTCGAGATGCCAAGCTGGTAAAAAAAACCGTTGCCGAAATCAGCCGCATCATTACCAAAGAATGGACCATCATGGAAATTTGTGGCGGGCAAACGCACGCCATCATGCATTACGGCATCGACCAACTGTTGCCAGATAAAGTTCGATTGGTACATGGCCCTGGTTGCCCTGTTTGCGTCACCCCACTCGAGCAAATTGATAAAGCACTCGCCATTGCCAAACGCCCCGAAGTCATTTTTACTTCATACGGCGATATGCTGCGTGTTCCTGGCTCTGATCAGGACCTGTTTTCTGAACGGGCTGAAGGGGCCGATGTGCGTGTTGTTTATTCGCCGCTAGATGCTGTTAAAATTGCCCAACAAAATCCCGACAAACAAGTTGTCTTTTTTGCGATTGGGTTTGAAACAACGGCGCCAGCCAATGCGATGAGCGTTGTGCAAGCCAAGGCATTGGGTGTGCCTAACTTCAGCATTTTAGTGTCCCATGTGCGCGTACCACCGGCGATGGAAGCCATTTTGGGATCACCGTACAATCAGGTGCAGGCATTTTTGGCGGCAGGTCATGTGAACGCGGTGATGGGTTATTGGGAATACCCACCTGTTGTCGAAAAGTTCAAGGTGCCGATTGTCGTCACCGGTTTTGAGCCGCTAGACATTGTGCAAGGCGTGTTGATGACTGTGAAGCAGTTGGAAGAAGGCCGCGCCGAGTTGGAAAATGGCTACTCTCGCGCCGTCACGTTTGAGGGTAATAAACCAGCCCAAGCTGTGATCAATCAAGTGTTT
This sequence comes from Chloroflexota bacterium, assembly GCA_008501785.1. Next base: position 542 of record QQUD01000297.1, on the reverse strand, counting down.
ATGGAATGTGATCGAAAGTGGCGTGGTATAGGTGAAATTCCAACGAGTGGCTGGTGCTTGCGGCCTGAGTTTGCCGACTTTGATGCCGAAAAACGATTTGATGTAGACGATATTCGACCCGATGAACCGTCTATTTGCATTTCTGGGCTGGTGCTGCAAGGGTTGAAAAAACCGGATGAATGCCCAGCATTTGGCAAAGAATGCACGCCAGAGCATCCGCTGGGGGCTACCATGGTTTCTGGCGAAGGCGCCTGTTCAGCTTATTATCGCTACAAACGTGATTTAATTCTAGTTTAATAATGTGTTACCGGAGTGGAGGCTTTAGCCGGGTCAAAGCAGTGGTTTGACCCGGCTAAAGCCTCCACTCCGGTGCCAAATAAAGTTTAATATCTATATTATGAGTGAGCCTGTTTATATTGAAAGTCCAATGTGCCCACTGCCGATACGAGATCGGGGAAACATTATTTTGGGGCATGGCAGCGGTGGCAAGCTGTCATCAGATTTGATTGGCAACCTATTTTTGCCACCTTTTGACAACGAAG